>CAJQOA010000152.1 GCA_905479815.1 uncultured Psychroserpens sp. | reverse complement strand
TTTTAAGCTTCAACTTCTTCTTTAATCCAATCGTAACCTTTTTCTTCAAGCTGATGTGCTAATTCTTTTCCGCCAGATTTTACAATTTTTCCATTGTATAATACATGAACGAAATCTGGAACGATATAATCTAATAATCTTTGATAATGCGTTATCACTATTACAGCGTTGTCTTTACTTTTCAATTTATTGACACCATTAGCAACAATTCTCAAAGCATCAATATCTAAACCAGAATCAGTCTCATCAAGTATCGCTAATTTTGGCTCTAGCATTGCCATTTGAAAAATCTCATTACGCTTTTTTTCTCCTCCTGAAAATCCTTCGTTAAGTGAGCGCGATAAAAATTTTCTATCAATTTCTAAAAGTTCAGCTTTTTCACGAATCATTTTTAGCATATCTTTTGCCGGCATGTCTTCTAAGCCTTTCGCTTTTCTATTTGCGTTGATTGCTGTTTTTATGAAATTAGTAACACTAACTCCTGGGATTTCGATAGGATATTGAAATGATAAAAACACACCTTTATGAGCACGTTCTTCGGCAGCTAATTCTTCAATATCTTGACCATCTAGAAGGATTTGTCCTTTCTCAACTTCATATTCTTCCTTACCAGCAATTACAGATGCTAATGTACTTTTACCAGAACCATTTGGTCCCATAATAGCATGTACTTCTCCTGCTTTTACTTCAATATTAATTCCTTTTAAAATGGCTTTGTCTTCTACACTTGCGTGTAAATTTTTTATTTCTAACATACTATTTGTTTCCAATTTTTATAACGTCGTTTGCCTCAGGATTAGGAGGTGAAACTTTTAAAATTTCCTTAATCTCAATTCTATCTTCCCAACCTTCTTCGTTTGTATCTTTTTTAAACATACGCCCTCTTATTGTTACAGGAACCATGTCTGTATCTTCTTTTTTGAAAGCTTCTACTTGTTTTTGCAACTCTTTCATTTTCTCATTAACAACCACACCATACATTTTTGTTGGTGTTTTTAAAACTGCTGCATCTGCGTAATAAATGAAATCACCATGAATAGCAATTAACCCATCACCTTGCTTTAAAGTTTTACCATCATCAGCTATGATTGTTTGATCATCTTGAGTTGTATCAACATCAGTTTTTTTGTCTTCTTTACAGCTTATTATTACTGAAAAAATAATAAGTAATGTAACTACTTTTTTCATAATTTTTATTTTAACCTACAGATCCTTCCAAACTTATTTCCAATAATTTTTGTGCCTCTACAGCAAATTCCATTGGTAACTTATTAAGTACTTCTTTACTAAATCCATTAACGATTAAAGCAATCGCTTTTTCAGTATCTATACCTCTTTGATTACAATAGAAAATTTGGTCTTCACCAATTTTACTCGTAGTTGCTTCATGCTCTATTTGAGCAGATTTATTTTTTGCTTCTATATAAGGAAATGTATGAGCTCCACATTCATTACCCATTAACAAGCTATCACATTGAGAGAAGTTTCGAGCATTGTCAGCTCGAGAACTTATTTGAACCAATCCTCTGTATGAGTTTTGCGATTTTCCTGCAGAAATACCTTTAGAAATAATTGTTGACTTTGTGTTCTTTCCTAAGTGAATCATCTTAGTACCTGTATCGGCCTGTTGATAATTATTAGTTACTGCAATTGAGTAAAACTCTCCTACAGAATTATCCCCTTTTAAAATACAAGATGGGTATTTCCAAGTTACAGCACTACCTGTTTCAACTTGTGTCCATGAGATTTTTGCATTTTTCTCACATATACCCCTTTTAGTTACAAAATTATAAACTCCTCCTTTACCTTCAGCGTTTCCTGGATACCAGTTTTGCACTGTAGAATATTTTATTTCGGCGTCATCTAAAGCAATTAATTCTACAACTGCTGCATGTAACTGGTTTTCATCACGGCTAGGTGCTGTACAACCTTCTAGATATGATACATAACTACCTTCATCTGCAATAAGAAGTGTTCTTTCAAATTGACCAGTTCCAGCTTGGTTAATTCTAAAATATGTAGATAATTCCATTGGGCAACGAACACCTTTTGGGATGTAGCAAAAACTACCATCACTAAAAACTGCGCTATTTAATGCGGCATAGAAATTATCTTTTTGCGGTACAACTGTACCTATGTATTTTCTTACTAATTCTGGATGCTCTTTAATAGCTTCAGAAATACTCATAAAAATGATTCCCTTTTCTCCTAAAGTCTTTTTGAATGTTGTTGCAACAGACACTGAATCTACAACAATATCCATTGCTATATTATTCATCTTCTTTTGCTCACCAACAGAAATACCCAATTTTTTATACATCGCTAATAGATCTGGATCTACATCATCTAATGTTTTGTTTGGGTCTACTGCTACAGGAGCAGAATAATAAGCAATGGCTTGAAAGTCTGGTTTCTTATAATGTACATTTGCCCATTCAGGCTCAGCCATCTCTTTCCAAGATTTAAAAGCTTCTAATCGCCATTCTGTCATCCATTCTGGCTCCTCCTTTTTCTTTGAAATAGCACGAACAATGTCTTCATTTAATCCAATTGGAAATGTGTCAGATTCTAAATCTGTGTAAAAACCATATTCGTATTCTTTGGTTTTTAATTCCTCACGAAGATCGTCCTCTGTATACTTGTTACTCATAAATCTTTTTTATAATGAAAATGATTCTCCACAACCACAAGTTCTATTAGCATTAGGATTGTTAAATACAAATCCTGCACCATTTAAACCTCCAGAATACTCTAAAGTAGTTCCTATTAAGTATAAAAAGCTCTTCTTATCAACAATGATTTTCACATTGTTATCTTCAAAGACTTTATCATCTTCCTTTTGTTCGTTATCAAACTTTAAATCATACGATAAGCCAGAACACCCACCACTTTTTACGCCAACGCGTACAAAGTCTGAGACGGCATTAAAGCCTTCTTCTGTCATTAGTTCAATGACTTTCTTTTTAGCTGTTTCTGATACTTTTATCATTTGTTATATAGATATTGTCTAAATAGATTGCAAATATACGACATAAGTCGATTTTTACCATGCATCCTAACATTATATTAGCAAATGATTGTATAAGAAATTCTAATGCATAGAAGTTAATCTAGCATGAGTTGGATAGTATAAAATGATATTATTTTTTTACACGGAAATGTGCCTGCGGGAATACTGACTTTGTAATATGAACAACTCTTGTAAAGCGGTTCTTATTTCTTTATTTTTAAACGGATACATATCTAAGTTTTCAAAATCGCCGTCCTCTTGTTGAGATTGGCATGTCGCACAAGATAAGACATGTGCTTTTTTTGCTTCCTTAGACGTATATTTTAAATTATGTCCAAAAACCGAACACAACAATCTGCTGGTAGTAGTTATTTTCATAGTAGGTCAATAGATTTGGGGTTACTAACTTAGGCTATAATTTTTAAATCGCCGATTAAATACTAATATTTTCGATGAAATGCATGTTTTAAAATTTCCGATGCACTTAAAAATACCTTAAATCCATACTTTGCTTCAAAAAACCTACTTATTTTTGCAGCATGATAGAAGATAAAAACCAATCACGCACCTCATTAGACCAACTTGGAGAATTTGGTCTTATTGATCACCTCACAAAAAACTTTGATATAAAGCATACCTCTACAGTAAAAGGTATTGGCGATGATGCTGCTGTATTAGACGCAAGGTCAAAACAAATTGTTGTCACTACAGATATGCTTGTTGAGAATGTTCATTTTGATTTATCATACGTACCACTTAAACATTTAGGATACAAAGCTGTTGTTGTTAATTTGAGTGATGTATATGCTATGAACGCTAAGGCAACACAAATAACAGTGTCAATTGCTGTGTCAAATAGATTTCCTTTAGAAGCTTTAGAAGAACTATATGCTGGTATTGAAACCGCTGCTAAAATTTATAATGTAGATGTTGTTGGTGGTGATACAACCTCATCAACTACTGGTCTCATTATTTCGGTAACAGCAATTGGAGAAGTAGACGCTAAAGATGTGGTATATCGTAATGGCGCAAAACCTAATGACTTATTAGTTGTTACTGGAGACATTGGTGCCGCCTATATGGGATTACAAATTCTAGAACGCGAAAAAGAAGTCTTTAAAGTAAATCCTCAAAACCAACCAGACCTAGATCTTTACACTTATATAATTGAACGACAATTAAAGCCAGAAGCTCGGCAAGATATCGTTGAATTACTTGAAAAAATGGAAGTTAAACCAACCTCTATGATTGATATTAGTGACGGACTTTCATCAGAAATCATACATATCTGCAAACAAAGTGATGTTGGTGTAGAGGTGTATGAAAATAAAATCCCTTTAGATCCACAGGTAATTTCCACTTGTGAAGAGTTTAAAATTGACAGTACGACAATTGCTTTAAATGGTGGTGAAGATTATGAATTGTTGATGACTATTTCTCAAGAGGACTTTCCTAAAATAAAGGGCAATCCAAATCTAACAGTCATAGGTTATATTACTGAAAAAGCCAGAGGTATGAATTTAATTACTAGAGGTGAACAAGCTATACCTATTATTGCAAAAGGATGGAACGCTATGAAAAATGAGGCGTAAAATCTAAAAATTCTTCCTGTTCTGGTTTTGAATTTTCGTTGTGTTTAATTCTAGACACTCTTCTATTATGAATTCGTGACAATACAGAATTAATTTCTTGATATTTTGGAGTTAGAGGTGTTAAGCCACCATTTCCACTTGTTGTTACTTGAGAACTACAGTGGGTACATTTGTATTCTTTTACATGATACGTGATGTTTTTTGAGACTTCATATTGATGTCCAAAAAATGAGCAGTAGATACTTTTCAATTTATTGCGCTATTAGTTATTAATTTTAGAGGATATCTAAATATATGAAAACCAAATAATAACGTTGGATTTTACTCTAATATATCGATGAACTGAGCGTTTTTTTCTTTAAACGTGACATTCTTCGTGTGTAGATGTCTGCTAAAATCTCATTAATCTCTTGAAATTTTGGTGTGAGCTCGGTTAATTTACCGTTTCCATTTGTAGTCAGTTGACGCTTACAGCATTTGCATGTATATTCTTTAACATGAGATGTTACTTTTTTTGTCATCTCATAGTTATGACCAAAAATATCGCAGTAAATTCTTAATGGACTGGTAGATTTTGTAGTAGTGCTTTTCATGGCTGTTAGATTTGGGTGGTGTAAACATAGAAAAAAAAGCACATAAAAACGTTTATAGGTTCATTAATTCGATAAAGTGTTTTAATATGTAAGACAATTCAGATTTATTTTCAATATGACTCATATGTCCTAATGACAATTCTTCACATTTGATATCTGTAGGCTTCGTTTCACTTAAAATACGTTCACAATTAATAACTGGGTCTTTTAGACCCATAACAATTAATTTGTGTGCTTTAAGGTTTTTGTAAAACTCAAACTTATCTTCTCTTAATCGCATCCCTTCTTGACCTGCTATATAACCTTGAGGTGATGTTTTTAACGCTTCTTCTATAACCTTGTTAATCTGCTTCTTGTGAGTTATTATACTATCCGAAGAAAACAAATTAGCCACAGACATCCTTACCATGCTTTCAAAAAGAGTTTGGACCATTGTGTTCGCTTTTTTACGAAGTGCTTTTAGTTTGTCATCATCGGCATGATAAGTCGAATTCATAAGACACAACCCCAAAACAGAATTTGGTTTTTTCTCTGCCAAAGCCAAAGCTACATATCCACCCATAGAGTGGCCAATTAGTGTATATGAATCTATTTTTAAATGATTCAAAACCGCTAAAACGGCTTCTGCCATATCACTCATCGTGTGACTATAACCTAAGCAATCTGTTTGACCATGACCCAACAAATCAATACAAACAACTCTATTGCTTTTTAGTAATTGAGGTTTGATGCCGCTCCACATTGTTGAATTCTCTAAAAACCCATGTAATAGAATTACGGCCTTCCCTTGACCTTCATCTTCGTAATAAACCGGACTTTCTTTATGGTATAAAATCATAGTTTACAAAGATAGGATTTGAAAAGATTTTGAATGTAAGTATTTAGTATATTTGAGGATAAATCAATTAAAAACTTCTTCATGCAGCTTAATAGACTACTCATATTAATTTTATGCCTTTCATGTTTTTCTGTAACTGCTCAAATAGGAGAAGAGCAATTAGATGGCCTTATAAAAGAAACGTTAACCACATTTGATGTGCCTGGAATCTCTGTTGGCATATTAAAAGATGGCGAAATAGTTTACGCTAAAGGACATGGTGTACGCTCACTTACCAACGAAAAAGACATGAATGAAAACACTTTAGTTGGTGTTGCTTCAAATAGCAAAGGGTTTACTTGTTTTGCTTTAGCTATGATGATTGATGAAGGCAAACTTAATTGGGACGATAAAGTACGTCAACACATCCCAGAATTTCAATTAAAAGACGCTTGGGTAACTCAAGAATTTACAGTGAGAGATTTAGTGACACATAGAAGTGGTATGGGTTTAGGTGCTGGAGATTTAATGTTTTTCCCTGAAGGAAATGACTTTAATGTTAATGATGTGATTTCAAACGTCAAATATTTAGAACCTGAAAGCTCTTTTAGGAGTGAATTCTCTTATAACAACAACATGTTTATTGTTGCAGGTGAAGTTTTAAAACGTGTTAGCGGCTTGTCATGGGAAGAGTTCATCGAGACAAAAATCATGAAGCCTGTTGGCATGACTAATAGCAAAGCATCCTACAATCGCGTCACAGATAAATCAAATATTATTGATGCACACACTAGAGCAGATGGTAAAGTGGTTCAAATTCCGCATGACTGGAGTCCAACTGCAAACCCTGCAGGTGGCATTATGAGTAATGTTCCAGACATGTTAACTTGGGCAGCCTTTTTAATGAATGACGCTGTCACAAAAAATGGAGATCGTTTATTGAGTGAAAAACAGTTTCATGAGCTTTGGCAATTACAAACACCACTTCGTGTTAGAAAAGGAGATTGGTATGACTCTAACTTTAGAGGCTATGGGTTGGGTTGGTTTTTAACAGATGTAAAAGGCGGACACAAACAAGTATATCATACAGGAGGATTGATTGGTACTGTTACTCAATTCACAATGATTCCTGATCTAGATTTAGCAATTGTAGTACTCACCAATCAAATGGTTGGATCTGCTTTTAATACGATTACAAATACTGTAAAAGATAGTTATTTGGGATATGATGATAGAGATTGGCTCAAAAATTATGGCAATAGAAACACAAAATATATCACTTATAATGACAGTATCAAAAAAGCAGTTTACGCAAAAGTTGATTTAGAAAAAAATAATGAAAGCTTACCAAAACCATCTCAAATTACTGGAACGTATACAGATGACTGGTTTGGCAATATTATAATGTCTCACGATGGAAAAAGCTACAGTATTACATGTGAACGTTCTCCTAATTTGCAGGGTGAATTATTTCCATACAATGCGACAACCTATGTTGTAAAATGGAACAATAGAAGTTATGACGCAGATGTGTTCGTACATTTTTCGTTTGACGAAACGGGAAATGCAACTGGAGCGACTATGAGTTATATTGCACCAATCACAGATTTTAGTTTTGATTTTCATGACCTTAACCTTAAAAAAACTAATTAATTGAATTCTAGAAAAGAACTTTTTATCACCAGTTTCGGGTTATTCTCTCTATTTTTTGGAGCAGGAAATTTATTATTACCACCTCTTTTAGGCTACAATGCTGGAGAAAATTGGTTTTGGGTTGCCATAGGCTTTATGATTACTGCTGTGGTTATCCCAATCATTGGTATTCTAGCACATGCAAGATTACAAGGTACTTTATATGACTTCGGAAAAAAAGTATCTCCACAATTTAGTTTCATCTATTGTATTCTTATCTATGTGATCGCCGTTGCCATTCCGTCACCTAGAACTGCTGCAGCTACTCATGAAATTGCTATACATCCTGCTTTTGGTACGAGTCCATTATTAACGAGTGCTATTTATTTTGCATTGGTATTGGTCTTTGTACTTAATCGCTCAAAAATCTTAGGTTTTATTGGTAAATTCCTTACACCTTTAATAGTTATCATGCTACTTTTAGTGATTGGTATTGGCCTTTTTTCTTCGGAAATGCTAACAAACACATCACAAATAGACACACCTTTAGTCACAGGAATTCTTGAAGGATATCAAACCTTTGATGCTATTGGAGCTGTTGTTGTTGGAGCAGTTATTATTATTTCTATCAACTTTAGAAATAAAGGTAGTTTTGAGGAGAAAAAAACACTCATAGCAAAATCCGGTTGGATTGCTGGTTTTGGCCTGTTTATTATTTATGCAGGATTAATTTCAGTTGGAGCTTATTACGGATCGGAGATTAATATTAATGAAGAATTGAGTAATGATATGCAACGTGCAAATCTATTACGCGCTATAAGTATTGCTTCTTTAGGAACTTTTGGAAACACCGTATTAAGCATTTTAATTTCACTTGCTTGTTTTACAACAGCAGTTGGAATCATAGCAGGAACAGCAGATTATTTTAAAGGCCTACTTGGTAATTCACAATTGGTTTACATCGTTACAGCAATTATTGCCTGTGTACTTGGTGTTATTGTTGGACAGTTAGATTTCCACTCTATTATTGTAATTGCAGTACCCGTTTTATTATTTATCTACCCTATAACTATCGTTCTTATTATACTTAATGTATTACCAGAACAGTTTTCAACACCTCTAGTATTTAGAGCAGTTGTTATTGTGACCTTTATCTTTAGCATTCCAGATGTGGTTGGTTTTATTTCTCCTTCGGAAGGTTTAGCTGAAATCACAAAATATATCCCTTTGGCTCAACAAAGTTTGGGATGGGTGTTACCTGCTTTAGTGACTTGCTTAGTTGTTGGATTGTTGACAAATAAAACTAAAAAAGCCTAAAACAATTGCTTTAGGCTTCAATATGTTTTTAAGAATTCATAATCTCTTCAATCTCTTCTGCTTCAATTGGGATATTACGCATTAAATTAAAAGGTGCTCCATGTTCTTGTATAACGACGTCATCTTCTAAACGAATACCAAAACCTTCATCAGGAATATAAATTCCAGGTTCTACTGTGAATACATTATTAGCTTGCATTGGTTCAGTTAAAATTCCGTAGTCATGCGTATCTAATCCCATATGGTGAGATGTTCCATGCATGAAGTATTTTTTATAAGCTGGCCAATCTTTATCTTCATTTTGGACATCGGCTTTATCCAATAGTCCTAGACCTAACAATTCTGAAGTCATTAATTTCCCTACCTCAATATGATATTCTGCCCAAAGTGTTCCAGGTACTAATAGTTTTGTAGCATCATTTTTTACGCGATTCACAGCATCATATACGTCTCTTTGTCGTTTAGAAAAACGGCCAGAAACTGGTATAGTTCTTGTCATATCACTAGCATAATTAGCATACTCTGCACCTGCATCAATTAATATGAGTTCTCCTGCTTTACATTGTTGATTATTCTCAATATAGTGAAGCACATTAGCATTGTTGCCAGATCCAATAATTGGCGTGTAAGCAAATCCTTTTGAGCGATTATTTAAAAACTCATGCATAAACTCTGCTTCGATGTTGTACTCCCAAACATCTGACTTTACAAAATTTAAAACGCGACGAAATCCTTTTTCAGTAATATCACATGCTTTTTGCAACAAGTCTAACTCTATTTGACCTTTTACAGAACGTAATCGTTGTAATATAGGATTACTCTTTGCGACACTATGTGCAGGATATTTATTTGTCAACCATTTAGTGAAACGGTCTTCGCGAGTTTCGGTTTCTACTGATGCTCTGTAGTGCTCATTAGTATTTATATAAACAGTATCACATTGTGTCATGAGTTCAAACATGATTTTCTCCATGTCTTTAAGCCAGTACACGGTTTTGATTCCGCTAGTAGCTAAAGCTGCTTCTTTGGTAAGTTTTTCGCCTTCCCAAACTGCAATGTGAGCATTTGTTTCTTTTAAGAATAAGACCTCTCTATGATTCTCTTTTGGACAATCTGGAAACATCACCAAAATACTTTCTTCTTGATCAACACCAGACAAATAGAAAATATCACGATGTTGTGCAAAAGGCATTGTACTATCTGCACTTATTGGATAAATGTCATTAGAATTAAAAACCGCTAAACTACTCGGTTTCATTTTAGACATAAAGTTTTTACGATTGTTGATAAAAAGGCTACTATCTATTTTATGATATTTCATGAGACGTGTGTTTTAATTTTCTTGATGCCATCAAAAATAATTAAAACAAAAATGAATTTAGGTAGCCAAATGGCCTTAATTTATGTTTTTACGAATACGGCTCATGTGTCTTGATGAAATTCCTAAAAAAGACGCTAAATAATGCAATGGTACTTGTTGTAATAATTCTTTATCATTACTCAACAATTTCTTGTAACGTTCCTCTGGAGAAAGTGTCAATAAATCAATACGATAATCATCTATACGATAGATTTGATTTTCAATTAAATTATAATAGAACGTATTAAAACCCTCATTATTTTCAAGTAAGTATTTAAATGCATCTAATTTAATTACCCAAATATTACAATGACTTATCGCCTTGATATTTTTTCTTGATGGCACACTATTCATGAAACTTTTTAGAGCAGAAGTACAAGAGCTTTTTAAAGCTAAATAGGTTGTTTTTTCTTCTCCTAAAACAGTTATAGAATGCTGCAATACACCGGTTTCAATGAAACAAAAAAACTGACAAACATCACCTTCTTTAACAAGTAAATCATTCTTTTTCAGATCAATAATATTAAATGAATCTGAAATTTCTGAAATAAAACTATCAAGCTTCATATCATTAATGATATACCTCAAATAGTCTTCAAAAATTTTTTTTGAATCTTTCATTTCGCTTTAAGTCTTCTATAAAACATAGAGTGCAAAGCTAAATAGATTAACTAATTATATCAAATTATCGATAAATTGTTATATTTACACGTTGAAATACATAATTTTTGAACATAATCTCAAATCAATAACATGAAAAAAATTACACCCTCTACGATGCTATTAGCACTTTTTCTAACTGTAGCTATGACATTTACATCATTAGCTCAAGAGCTTATGGTAGAAGTTCCATTTAGTACACAAGTACAATCCTCTTCTCAAATTATTGAAGGTAAAGTGATCTCAAAAACATCCTTTTGGGATGACAATCATCACAATATTTATACTATAAATACCATTGAAATTTATAAGGTTTTTAAAGGACAAGTACTTGCCGAAACTCTAGAGTTGATTACTCCTGGAGGATCAGTTGATAATGATTCTGAAGTTGTAACACCTAGCTTATCTCTTAACATTGGAGACATTGGAGTTTTTATACTTCATAACAATGACATCCAAATTAGTAATGGCACATCACAGAATAAATTTAAGCCTTTTGCTTCTTCTCAAGGATTTTATAAATATGACCTATCATCAAATACTGTTTTTAATCCTTTTGTAAATAAACAAGGAATCACAAATACGTTTTATAACGACATTACTGCATTAACAAACAACTCTAATATAACAGAGGTATCAGATTTTGATGCTCAGGATATTTATAATACTAACATCGCAAATCGTAGTGTAGCTGGATCAGAACAAATCACAAGTTTCTCTCCAACAACATTAAATGGTGGTGTAAGAGATTTACTTACAATTAATGGAGTAGGATTTGGAGCGACACAAGGTACTGTCAATTTTAGAGATGCTAATTTTGGAGGTAGTCAATATTTCACAGCTTTAGACACTCAAGTAATAAGTTGGAATGATACTCAAATAGTAGTAGAAGTTCCTTCTAGAGCAGGAACTGGAGATATACAAGTTGTCACATCAACTTCAATCACCGTTACATCTAGTGGAACACTTACTGTTTTCTATTCTCAAATAAATCCAGGAAATACTACAAACGCGTTCACGTCTCAACATTTTGATGTTGACGGAAACGGAGGATATACGTGGCAAATGGAAACAGGTTTTGATGCAAATGCCGCTGCAAATGCGTCATTTGTAAGAGCTTTTGATACATGGGTTTGTACGACTGGTATCAATTGGGAAATTGGAGCTGTAACAACTGTTGATGAGATTGCTGCTGATAATATAAATATCATTCGTTTTGATATTGGTACAGAACTACCTGAAGGCGTACTTGGTAGATGCACGTCTAGATTTGGCTCATGTAGCAACCCTTCTTCTCCAGGAGGAGTTGATGTTGTTGTTACCGAACTAGACATCGTCTTTAATGATGTATTTACTGGAAGTTTAGCTGTTTTGTCTTGGGAATTTGGACCAGGAACAGCAACAGGTTTTGAAGTTGATTTTGAAAGTGTGGCAGTACACGAATTAGGACATGGTCACCAATTAGCACACATCATTAATACAGGTGAGGTTATGCATTTTTCAATAGCCAATGGTCAAAATAGTAGAGATCTTGGTTCTAGTGATTTAGCAGGAGCAAATGATATTATGATAAGAAATATTAATAGTCCAGTTTGTGGAACAGGAGCAATGACGGCTTCACTATGTTCTACCCTTGGAGTAGATGAAGTATCATTATCAGATAACATATCAATATACCCAAATCCAGCAAAAAACAATTTAAACATTCTAGCAACATCTAATTTACAACTAGAATTAGCTACTATTTTTGATGTAAGAGGACGACAAGTCATTACTAAAGATTTAAATTCATCTAACAGCTTAAACACTATTGATGTAAGTCAATTACAAGCTGGAGTTTACTTTATTAAAATAGATTTAGATACAATATCAACAACAAAGAAGTTTATTGTAGAATAGATAAATTTATTACAAAACAAAAAAGGCGTTTGATATAAAATCAAACGCCTTTTTTAGTATTACAATGGTATTATTTACTCATTGCATTTTTTATCATTCCTACAATGGCCATGACAACACCTCCACCAACACCTCCACCTGCAAGGCTTCCAAGGATGCTAGTTAAGTCCATGCTTGTTGACGCAGCAGCAGCTTCTGCTCCTCCTAACCCCATCATACCAAGAAGTTGACCACCTAGTCCACCTCCTAAGATTCCTACAATAGAATTACCAAGTGTTCCTAAAGAAAACTTCTTCATAAGCGATCCAGCTAAATTTCCGCCAATCGCACCACTTGCTAACTGGATAATTAAAGGTAAATACTCTTCCATTTTTAAAATAGTTATTAGTTAATATTTTGAAAAATACATAAAATTTTAGTTAAAAAAATAATAAATACTTAATTTAATTAACATTTTTTTTAGAAATACATAGTTTATTTGATTATTGAATGCTTTATTTCAAATACCAATAAGCTATATTTATTACCTTTAGGTTTCTCTTTGCATCTAATTTAGATTTTAAGATAGACCAAATAAAAACCAACCATTATGTTAAAATACATTTGTAATTTTCTTTTTGTAGCAACACTTATAACTCATGCTCAACAGCCCTCAACCGCTTCGCAATCTATAGAAGATGCGCTGATTAAAAAGGAACAACTCACAAAAGCCTCTTTAGTAAAAAATGTTGCTTTTAAAAATATTGGACCTACTGTAATGAGCGGTCGTGTCACAGATTTAGCTGTTAATCCAGATAACCCTACAGAATTCTACGTTGGTTATGCATCTGGAGGCGTATGGCACACCATTAATAATGGAACCACTTTCACCCCTATTCTTGACACTTCGGAAACTCAAAATGTTGGAGACCTTGCTGTAGATTGGAAAACTAGAACCATTTGGGTTGGAACTGGAGAAAACAATAGCTCAAGATCAAGTTATGCAGGTATAGGCGTTTTAAAATCTACAGACAACGGAAAAACATGGCAAAATATGGGTCTAAAAGATTCTCATCATATTGGTCGCATTCTAATAAACCCTATTAATCCAGATGAAGTTGTTGTTGGTGTAACAGGCCATTTATACTCTTCAAATCAAGAACGTGGTATATACAAAACAACCGATGGCGGAAACACATGGTCACAAAAACTATTTATTGACGACATGAGCGGAATTATAGACGTGCAAACCAATCCTAATAATTACAATCTAATGTTTGCATCCTCTTGGACAAAAGACCGTAAAGCATGGAATTTTGATGGTAGCGGAAATAACTCTGCAATCTATAAAAGTACAGATGCAGGATCTACGTGGACTAAAATTTCTACAAAAAATAGCGGTTTCCCAACTGGTCAAGGTGTTGGTAGAATTGGCTTAGCCGTTTACGATGACAATGTCATTTATGCGGTTCATGATAGTCAGTTTCGTAGACCTTCCGAAGAAAAAAAGGAAAGCTCAAACGTCTTATCTAAGGAAGATTTTAAAACAATGACAACTGATGCTTTTCTAAAATTAGAAGATAAAAAACTGAACGGTTACTTGAAAATGAACGGTTTTCAAGAAAAATATAGAGCAGAAAATGTAAAACAAATGGTTAGAAGCGGCAACGTTAAACCAATAGATCTTGCGAGTTACTTAGAGGATGCAAATTCTATGTTATTTGATACACCTGTTGTTGGAACTGAAGTCTATAAAAGTACAGATGGAGGTATCAATTGGAAAAAAACTCATGATGATTACCTAGATGATATTTACTACAGTTATGGGTATTACTTTGGTCACATATATGTAGCTCCAAATAATGCAGACAATATTTACATTTATGGCGTACCAATCGTTAAATCAAAAGATGGCGGTAAAACGTACACCTCTATTAGTGCAGAAAATGTTCATGCAGATCATCATGCGCTTTGGATTAATCCTAAAAACCCTAATCACCTGATTAATGGTAATGATGGTGGTGTAAATATCACGTATGATGATGGTGAGAATTGGATTAAAAACAACTCACCTTCTGTTGGACAGTTTTATGCTATTAATGTAGATAATGAACAACCTTACAACGTATATGGAGGCTTACAAGACAATGGTGTTTGGAAAGGTGCTTTTGGTGCTCCAGAAAACAAATCATGGCATCAATCTGGTCAATACCCTTGGGAAAGTATTATGGGTGGCGACGGCATGCAAATTCAAATAGACAGCAGAGATCATAATGTTGTTTATACGGGTTATCAATTTGGAAACTACTACAGACTTAATTTAGAGACTAACGAGCAAGCATATATTCAACCAAAACATATACTAGGCGAAACACCTTACCGATTTAATTGGCAAACACCTATTTTACTCTCACCTCACAATCAGGATATTTTATATTTGGGCGGAAACAAACTCATGCGCTCTATGAACCAAGGAACCGATTTTGTGGCCATTTCTGATGATCTTACAAATGGTGGGAAAAAAGGAAATGTTGCCTATGGTACACTATCAACTATTAGTGAATCTCCTTTCAAATTTGGAGTCATTTATACAGGTAGTGATGACGGATTAATATATGTTACCAAGGATGCTGGTGGAAGCTGGGATGATATTTCAGCTAGTTTACCTAAAGACCTTTGGGTAAGTCATGTTGTTGCCTCACAACATAAAAAAGAACGTGTTTACGCAACGCTCAATGGTTATCGATGGGATGATTTCAAAGTGTATGCATATATGAGTGATGACTATGGAAAAACTTGGAAAAACATTAGTTCTAACATTCCAATGTCTCCTGTTAATGTGATAAGAGAAGACTCTGAAAATGAAAATATTTTATATTTAGGAACCGACAATGGAGCTTATATGTCTTTCAATAACGGAAACAGTTGGGAGGCATTTAGCAATGGACTTCCAAATGTAGCAGTACACGATATTGTGATTCAACCAGAAGCAAAACATCTATTGATTGGAACGCATGGAAGAAGTATTTACCAAACAGATATTACGCCTTTACAACAAATGAGTGATAAGATGCAATCTAAAAACACAACGCTCTTTAAGGTTAATAACGCAAGATATTCTTCACGTTGGGGAAATGCTTGGAGCAAATGGTTTGATGCTTATGAGCCAGAGATAGACGTGACTTATTATTCTAATGTTTCAGAAGAAAAAACAATGAAAATCTATTCTGAAAAAGGCGCATTAATAAACGAAATGAAAGTTAAAGCAGATAAAGGTTTTAATTATACAACATACGATTTAACGCTTACTGAAAAAGGTAGAAAAGCACTATTAAAAGAGAATACTAGTATTGACATTAATAAAGCGAAAAATGACAAGTATTATATCCCTAAAGGGGTTTATACAATTCAGCTTGGTAATGAAAAAACAACATTTGAAGTGAAATAATTTAACTTGTTTTTGAGTTATTATAAAAAACTCTAAATCAATGAAACTATTAAAACGAATACCAATTATTGTTTTTGGGATTCTCATTTCTTGTGGAAATGACCAAGATGACATACTGCAGCCTAGTAGCCCTAATTTAATCATAAAATTAAAGTTTGACCCAAATCAAGAACGCTTGGGGAACTTGGGTCAACCCGTCACAGTAGGTCCTGGAAATGCCGCTCAAGCACCAACAATAAATAAGATGAGTGCTAATTATATAGAATTTGCTCCAACTGCAGCAACGGCTTTAGGAACAGGCGAAATTATTTTTGAAGGTGATGAGACAAATGCAGGAGGAAATCAAGCTATTAACTTTCAAAATGCAATTTTTGCTGGTGACAATGAAACGTTTTTATCAGTCCCAATAAGCGATCTCTCTACAGGGAATTATGAATGGGTTAGAGTGTCATTAGCGTATCAAGAGGGCGACATTGACATTTTATTAAATGGTCAAGACATTACAGGAACCTTAGCAAGTTTTGTTGGCTATAATTCATATATCACTTCTTTTGACCTTAATGGTAATACTATTGAAGTCAATGAAAATAAAGCACAAGGCTTTTGGGCTTTTGAAACCTCAGGTTTCACTACTCAAGGTCAAGCTCCAGAAGGCGCTACTACAGTTCCAAACCCATTATTTAATTCTTCTCCAATTCCTCAAGGATCTTGTGTTGTTACTGGAGAGTTTGAAAACGCATTGATCATTACAGGCAATGAAACTCAAGATATAACTGTAACCCTTTCATTTTCTATAAACAATAGTTTTGAATGGACAGAAGTTAATATCGATGGTAAATACGAACCAGAGGCAGGTGAGCAAGTCGTTGATATGGGATTGAGAGGTTTGATTCCTAGCGCTAACAATTAATATATTTCACACTTCTTTTACATTTAATTGACATTATTTGATGGTACTTTCAGTTAGTATTGCATTTAAGTCATGATAGAAAACTAAAACACTTTGTTTTACGTTAGATAACTAAATATTTACAATTATGCTAAAGTCCGCTGTACTATTTCTAGCATTATTTATCTCTTCTTTTGTGTTTTCTCAAGAGGATATCGATGATGAACTTAAAATATTTCTCGATTGCAATTTCTGCGATAACACCTACATCAAACAAAATCTTGGCAATGTACAATTTGTTAGGGATCAAGGCTTAGGTGATGTACACTTGTTTTTTGTATCACAAGCTAATGGTAGTGGAGGACGATTGTATGAAATTGATTTTATTGGTAAAGACAAGTTTGAAAACATCAATTACAAATTAGAGTTTTCTACTAACACAAATATGACCAGTGATGATGTTAGAAATGAGATATTAAAACACATAAAGCTAGGTCTGATTAGATTTTGGATTGCAAATGGTAGCTTAACAGATATTACTGTTAATGTGCCAAGCCCTGAAGACGAAACAGAAGAGGCTGATGAAGATGATAAATGGAATTATTGGGTGTTTAGAGTTGGTGCGAGCGGTTATTTTAATGGAGAAGAAACTAACAAATCAAGCAACTTAAATATAAACCTATCGGCTAAACGAGTAACTGAAAAAAACAAATTCTCTTTTAGAGCACGTTTTGGTGAAAATAGATCCACATTCACTTTCGATGGCGAAGACATTGTTGCTGTTAACAACAGTAAAGCTTTAAATATTAGTGATGTTCTTAGTATCAATGATCACTGGTCTTATGGTTTCTTCGGAAATATTGGCACTTCAACATATAGCAATTACAAAACGTATTGGAGATTCAGGCCTGCTATAGAATACAACTTCTTTAATTATAAAGAATCTGCAAAAAAACAATTGATTTTATCCTACCGAAATGGTTTGGTCTTTAATAATTATATAGAACGGTCTGTATTTGGTGAGGATAAAGAATTACTGTTTCAGCACTCTTTACTTTTAGGAGGAAGTATTCGTCAAGAATGGGGAAACATCAATGGTGAAGCTTCATTTAATCAATACTTACATGATACTGGTTTAAATTCATTAGGCTTTTATATCGGTGCAAATGTTCGTGTATTTAAAGGCTTCAACTTTAATGTTGGTGGAAACTATAGAATTACAAGAGATCAAATTAATCTTCCAGCTGGAGATGTCTCTTTAGAAGAATTATTACTACAACAACAACAATTACAATCTGGTTATAACTACTGGGTCAATGTCGGTTTTAGCTACTCTTTTGGCTCTATTTACAACTCTATTGTAAATCCAAGATTCAACTTTTAATTATACCCATTCTAAATAAACAAAATAGAAACTAAAATTTGCTGTGCAAGGCTCTGAGCCTTATCTTTGTGTTACACAATAATTAACTACAATTATAATGAGCGGAATTTTAAATTCGTCAATTGGAAGAAAGTTTGCCATGGCACTTTCGGCACTCTTCCTCATGTTTTTTTTATTACAACATTTTGCCATAAATATTCTTTCTGTATTTAGTCCCGATGCTTTTAACGAAGCGTCTCACTTTATGGGAACATTTTGGGCTGTGCAGTATTTACTTCAACCTATTTTAATTTTAGGGGTGATTTTTCACTTCGTTATGGGATTTGTATTGGAGATAAAGAATAACAAAGCAAGACAAATCAGTTATGCAAAAAACAATGGTGGTGCAAATTCATCATGGATGAGTAGAAACATGATTTGGAGTGGCTTAGCTATTCTGGCATTTATGGTACTACACTTTATAGATTTTTGGATTCCAGAAATAAATACAAAATATATCGTTGGTGATATGACAGGAATGCACAATGGTGAATTCAGATATTTCCACGAATTAGTTGAAAAATTTCATAGCCCATTGCGTGTAGGAGCTTATGTTATTGCATTCGTATTCTTAGCATTGCACTTGTTACATGGTTTTAGATCAGCATTTCAATCTGTTGGAGCAAATAACAAATACACTAAAGGTCTTAAAACGTTCTCGAAAGTATATGCTATTGGGATTCCATTAGGATTTATTTTCATTGCATTGTTTCATCATTTAACAGGACACTAAAAACACAGCTTTATGGCTTTAGACTCAAAAATACCAAAAGGTCCAATTAAAGATAAATGGACAGATTATAAAAATCATATCGACTTAGTAAATCCTGCTAACAAGCGTAACATTGATGTTATTGTTGTTGGAACAGGTCTTGCAGGTGGATCTGCTGCTGCAACTTTAGCAGAACTTGGTTATAACGTAAAAGCATTTTGCTTTCAAGATTCTCCTAGACGTGCGCATTCAATTGCAGCACAAGGTGGAATTAATGCAGCAAAAAATTACCAAGGAGATGGAGATTCAACATATAGATTGTTTTACGATACTGTAAAAGGTGGTGATTATCGTTCACGTGAAGCAAACGTATATCGTTTGGCTGAGGTGTCTGCAAATATTATTGACCAATGTGTAGCTCAAGGTGTTCCTTTTGCAAGAGAATATGGTGGATTATTAGACAACCGTTCGTTTGGTGGTGTTCTTGTATCAAGAACATTTTATGCTGCTGGACAAACAGGACAACAGTTATTATTAGGGGCTTATTCAGCCATGAATCGTCAAATTGGACGTGGAAAAATCAAAATGTACAACCGTCACGAAATGTTAGACGTTGTAAAAGTTGATGGAAAAGCTCGAGGTATTATAACACGCAACTTAATTACTGGAGAAATTGAAAGACATTCAGCACATGCTGTAGTTCTTGGAACTGGTGGTTATGGTAATGTATTCTTCTTATCAACCAATGCGATGGGAAGTAATGTAACAGCAGGTTGGAAAGCACATAAAAAAGGTGCATATTTTGCAAACCCTTGTTACACACAAATTCACCCAACATGTATTCCTGTTTCTGGAGATCATCAATCGAAATTAACGTTGATGTCTGAGTCTCTAAGAAATGATGGACGTATTTGGGTCCCAAAACACATCAAAGATGTTGAAGCTATCAAAGCAGGAACATTAAAGCCAAAAGATTTAGCAGAAGACGATAGAGATTACTATCTAGAACGTCGTTATCCTGCCTTTGGTAATTTAGTTCCTCGTGATGTAGCATCTCGTG
>CAJQOA010000151.1 GCA_905479815.1 uncultured Psychroserpens sp. | reverse complement strand
TTCGTTATTTAAAACAGATTGTCCACCATGCGAAGATATCCAGCAAGGTGCAGAATTAGCTGATTTATTTTTAGATGATTTTGAAAGTATTATTGTTCCAGATGAAGAAGAAGGCTCTGTTGCCTATGATATTATTCACACGATTGTTAATCTTGCTAACAATTTTGAATGCCCAGAAGAAGTATCGAGTGCAGGAAGTCATATGGATAGATTACAGCTAGTTTATAGTGAAGATGAAAATTTCACAAATCCCGTTGTTGTAGAATCCCAAACGGCTAACGTTAATCAAATGACAAATCCCAATGATGAATATCAGGTTGTAAGCGAAATTGCTTTTCAAACGGCAGGATTCTATATCATAGATAATTCTATTGATGACACTAATCTTGTGCCAGAACGAAATGAAGCTAATAATAATGATGAAAACGCTGTAGGTTCGAGATTAAGTGAAGCAGGTTTCTCATCTTATACTGTGATTCATATCACTGAAGATATGCTACAATCAACTAACAAAAAAGTAACGTCAGGAAAACCTAAATACATAAGCAAATGGAAGGTAAGCGTTTATTAAATAGAAAGGTAAGTGTAGTTATACTCTGCATATTATTACAAAGTTGTTGTTGGTTTCAAGATGATTGCGATACGTGCTTTGAAGATGCAAACTTATGGTTTCCAGAGACAGTAACTAATGTAGAAATTACAAGAACATTTCAACCTACTTTTATAGGTAATCAATTTTATCCTAATGGAACTTCAGTTGGTGTTTATAATAATGTTTTGGTCTATAACGAGTTTTTCTCTGTTACGAAATATGTTCAAGGAATAAATCAGAATGTGATTTTCTTTTGGAATAGAGATACACCTCCAAACTTTGCCAGTTTAGAGGAAGGTGAGGTGGTTACCTATTATAAAACAGTTGTAAATCGTCGCTTAGACAATAGTATTGAGTGCTCTTTTGCTAATGTTGAGGAGGTCAAATCAATTTTAGAAGTGCGAGTAAGAACTAATGATACAGGAGAGATTATAGGTCAACGAGAAGTAGAACAAACGATTTTTAATATTCCTTCTGGTCAATACGGGACTTTCAATTACAGCTTTGAGTTTCTAGCTTGTGGCAATTATGAATTTGACATACAAATAGATCCAGAAGGTCAACTAAGTGAAACGTCTATAAATGATAATAATTATTCTGAAGTTCAAGAAAATTTCGGATTCTGTTTCTAATAACTTCTTTTACATGAGATCTATACTATCAATGAGCAATTCAAAAGATTGCTCTTTTTTATTACCTATTAGAAAAGCAATTTCTTCTAGTTGTTCACCTGGAAAATTGGGTTCATTGAGTTTACGGCCTCTAAATCTTGGATCCATAGCAGTAAACGGAATTTCAATAGTTATCCAATTGGTTGTTGTTTCAAATTCGTAAATATATGAGACATAATCGCTAGACGATGTTTTTACACGACATTGGTAATTATTTCCATCACCTTTTATACGCAGTTTTATGGTCTTATATGCTGAAACATCTTTAGTTTTAAAATTGTAGCGTAAAGATGAAAATCCGCCATTGTTTTCTAAAGATATTTGACCGCTAAATCTCCCGTGACCATCTGCGTTGATTTCAAAATTCCCATTGGAGCGTCCACCCATAACGACATCATCTATAACTCTCCAATTGTTGATGTTAGCATCTTTACTAAAGTTGAAAAGTGTTGTTGTAGTCATAAAAAATAGTGATGATAATATTATAAAAAGTCTCATATATTCGCTTTTTATAAAGGTACGACCTGTCGTGATTTTAGGAAAGGGTGTTAACTAAAATTTTGGAGTTGTTTTAGTGATTGTTAACTATTTCGTCTTCAATATTGGTTTTTACGTGCTCCATAATCTTTAGAATAGATTTGTATTTCACAACTTTATAAGTTCTATTATTTTGTAGTCGCCATAAATAACTCAAAATTTCTTTTCGGTTGGCGTCACTTAAATTTTCAGGACTTTCTATATGTGTCAAATTTCCTTCAGAATCAAATTCCATATAAGGATGTAATAATGCATTTATTGAAGCAAAATAGTTCTCGAATGATTCCATCTCGCTTACTTCATCAAGAATTTTAATAATCCCGTAATGATAATCATACAACTCAATGATTTGAAAGCGTAAAGAGTCATTAGTAATCGTTTTTAAACCAGCTTCTTTCAATGATTCATAGCCTGATCGATTAATAACTGGTGAATAATCTCTGAAGAGTGATATGTAGAGTTTTTCTACAGAATCTCTTGGTATTGTCTTCCCTTTTAGTAATGCTCTAAATGCATGATTAGCTTTTAAACTTAAATTATGACCAACGATATTTGATTCAAAATCTTGTGTGTCAATACCAATTCCGTTTGTAATCTCAGCAAGAATTTTTTGTTCAGAGTCTTTACTATTCCTATTGTCATTCCAATTGGTTAGAGCAAAAGCAGATATGACTGCAATGAATATTGATAAAAACTCTAATATGTATTTCTTCCATTTTGTTTTTTTCATCTCTCTAGAGTTCTTTATTCAAATGTTGATTATTTGTCATTTTTTTTGATATTAAATACCGTTTATGCTCAAACTGATTATGTTTCTAACTCATACGTTCTGCTATAAGCTTTAATAAAAAGGTTTCTCTTTCAATAGACATCCCTTTTTTGTCACTTGTAGTCATTGTTTTTGTATTGTGTTTTATGGCTTCATGAATATTAATCCATATGGCTTTCATACCGTTTTTAGTTTCGTAATGCTCCATTTTTGATGCTCCAAGTTCTCTGTTAACATCGCATGTATAACAATAAGAGATCATACGTTGAACATCATAATCTGGTTTGTGCCATGGCCTATACTCTTCATAAGCGCCAAAAGGCTTAATGTTTTTAATGTTTTGGGCTCCAGTTTCTTCACTAAGCTCTCGCATCATGCCTTCAATTTTATCTTCGTCCAAATCTAGGCCTCCACCAGGAAGGCTGTAGTCTTCATATCGTTCAGTATAAAGTAATAAAATGTTATGACCTTGAATTGTTATACTTCTAGTAGCTAACCTCGTAAAAATAGATTTGTTTTCTAAAGTGTTCACTTCAGGATGATAATGGGTTTTTAAATTTTGCATTTAGAGCGTCTAATCATTAAATAAGTTTGAACCAATAATAAACAAAGTTCGGCTATTTTTTGAGAAAGTCAAGTTTGAAAACCACATATGATGTGCAACAAATGCTAAAAAGCGAATTGAGTTTTAATTCAATTCGCTTTTAAATATGTAGTTTATGACTTGTAGATTTGAGCTACGGGAATGATGATTTATTCAACATTATAGGTGATTAATTCTGAACATTCTACGGTGTCTATTATCTTATAATATTCAATACGTCTATCATCACCTTCTATTACTACAGAATAGGTGTTATCGCAATACATAGTTACTAAGCTTCTAGCAGTATTATTTTCATTTCCGTCTTGTGCAAATTCAAAAGAATAGCGTCCATCATCTAATGCTTCCCATACACCATTCGCAGTTTCTACATCAGCATAACGACTAACAAATGTATTGTCTTCTCTAAACTCTAGTATAATTTCAGAGTCTTCTCTTGTGTTTTGAAACCATTGGTCTACATAAGTCCATTCAGTTCCTGTCCACTCATCTATAATAGACTCTAA
Organism: uncultured Psychroserpens sp.; assembly: GCA_905479815.1. Taxonomy (GTDB): domain Bacteria; phylum Bacteroidota; class Bacteroidia; order Flavobacteriales; family Flavobacteriaceae; genus Psychroserpens. The sequence continues at coordinate 58 of CAJQOA010000151.1, read as the reverse complement.
GTTTTCGTCTTTATAGAGTTGCCAAGTTCCAACAACTCTAGCTTCTGCATTTGGTTGT
>CAJQOA010000150.1 GCA_905479815.1 uncultured Psychroserpens sp. | reverse complement strand
CAAGTGCCATTACCTTCTTGTCAACTCCTGGTCAAGCCTTTAATGATGGGATGGGATTTGTGCAATTCTACTTTGGTTTACCTATTGCTATGGTAGTGATTTGTATGGTATTCATTCCACTATACCATCGTCTTAAAGTCTATACAGCCTATGAATTTCTAGAAAATAGATTTGATTTAAAAACCAGAACATTAACGGCTATTTTATTTCTAATCCAACGTGGTTTGGCTGCAGGTATTACCATTTTTGCACCTGCAATAATCCTGTCTGCTTTGTTAGGCTGGAATTTATTACTACTCAACGTTATCATTGGGATTCTTGTTATTATCTACACAGTCTCTGGTGGAACAAAAGCAGTAAACGTTACTCAAAAACATCAAATGATTGTGATTTTCACAGGAATGCTTATCGCTTTCTTTTTGATCATTGATAAACTTCCAGAAGGTATCACATTCTCAAAAGCACTTGATATTGCAGGAGCAAGTGGTAAGATGGAAGTCCTTGACTTTTCATTTAGCTTAGATAACCGTTACACTGTATGGAGCGGACTTATTGGTGGTACATTTTTAATGCTCTCCTATTTTGGTACAGATCAAAGTCAAGTACAACGCTATCTATCAGGAAAATCATTGAAAGAAATGCAAATTGGAATGATGTTTAATGGGCTTCTAAAAGTACCAATGCAATTTTTTATTCTGTTGGTTGGTGTTATGGTATTTGTGTTTTATCAGTTTAATGAAGCACCCATCAATTTTAATCCTAATGCAACTGAAATCGTTTTAAATTCGGAGTATGCAGATAAATACAAGGCTATTCAAGAAGCCCAGAACATCAATTTCATTGAAAAGCAAAACATCATTAAAAGTTACGTAAAAAATGATAATCCTAATGCTGAAAAAATGATTGCTGTTCTAAATGACAACAGTGATCAATTGAGAGCTCGTGCTAGAGAGTTAATAGATAAAGCTGGAGAGTCTCAAAATATCAAGGTAGAAAGTAATGATAAGGATTATGTTTTTTTAAATTTCATTTTACACAACTTACCTCGAGGATTAATCGGCTTATTATTAGCAGTAATCTTGAGTGCAGCCATGTCTAGTACTGCTAGTGAATTAAACGCTTTAGCAAGCACAACAGCAATGGATTTGTATAAGAGAAACACCTCTGAGAAAACAGATACACAAATGGTTAAAGCCTCTAGATTTTTCACTTTAGCTTGGGGAATTATTGCTATTGGAGTCGCCTGCGTCGCCAATCTTGCTGAGAATTTAATTCAGCTCGTCAATATTATTGGTTCTATTTTCTACGGAAATGTGCTAGGTATTTTCCTTTTAGGCTTCTTTTTCAAATTCGTTAAAGGAAACGCCGTATTTGTGGCTGGTTTAATTACACAAGTATTGGTTATTGGTTTATTCTTATTAAATGAATATGAATACATCAACTTACCATTCTTATGGTTAAACTTTGTAGGATGCGCTATCGTTATTACTATAGCATGTTTGATACAATCACTAACGTCTAAAAATGAGCATACAACAGCCTAAAACCATAAACTGGGGAATTATTGGTCTTGGTAAGATTGCTAACAAATTTGCTCAAGATTTGCTCAAAGTTGAAAACACTCAACTGTATGCTGTAGCTTCAAGACATTTAGACAAAGCAAATGCATTTGCTGAAACTTATAGTGCGATAAAAGCTTATGATGATTATGAAGTTTTAGCAAGAGATCCAAATATTGATGCGGTCTATATTGCAACGCCAAACACATTTCATAATGAACATGCCATTTTATGTCTAAATCATAAAAAAGCGGTGTTGTGTGAGAAACCTTTTGCTATGAATTTAAGAGAGGTTGAAGAAATGATTGCTACTGCAAAAGCAAACAACACTTTGTTAATGGAAGCGATGTGGACTTACTTTCTTCCTCATTATCAGTTTGCATTGAAACATATTCATGAAGAAACCTTTGGAAGGATTTTAAAAATTGAAGCCGATTTTGGGTTTAAGGCTGAATCTATTCCAACATCACGATTATTCAAAAAATCGCTTGGTGGTGGTAGTTTACTCGATATTGGCATCTACCCAATTTTTGCCACCTTATCAACTTTAGGGGAACCTATTCATATAGAATCTAAAGCCACCTTTTTTGACAATGAAGTAGATGCCTCATGCTTGATACTGTTTAGTTATGATAATGGTGTTGAAGCGCATTTAAAAAGCTCCTTACTAGAAGAAACACCTACAGAAGCGATTTTCTATTGCGAGCGAGGTCGTATTAAGATTCATTCACGTTTTCATGGACCAAGTAGTGTATCTCTTATTTCCGAAGGAGTAAAAGACACAACAGACTTTGATGACACAACTAATGGTTATTACCACGAAACTTTACATTTTAATCAACTCCTAAGAGACTTTAAAAGTGAAAGTGATATTATGACATTTGATTTTAGTAGAAAACTCATTAGACTACTCGATACTGTTAGATTACAAATAGGTCTTAAATACGAATAAAAAAAAGACCCTTTGATATCTCAAAAGGTCTTTTCAATATTATTTACTTAAACTTATAGTGCTCCCCATTCTTTTAGAGATGCCATGTTTTGTTTAACGTAATTATCGTTTCCAGCTTCTTTAGCTCCAGCCATAGACTTTTTAGCTAAATCAATTGCTCCTTTTTTATCACCAGCAGCAGCATAGATTAATGATTGCTTTCTTACTTGCCAAAATCCTGGCTTCTCAATCATTGACATTGCTTTGTCAATCCATACTTTAGCTTTTTTAGCATCTTTACCAGACGTTAAGTAATAATCTGCAGCAGCATAATAATCATTAGCGCTTGGTCCAGCCATTACTTTATCTATTGCAGTTGTAACCGTTTTATCTGTTGGTACAGTAAAAGGAATTCCTGTGTATGATTTTTCCCAGATAATATCAATTGTTCCACCTGACGCAGTGATATTATTAATATCAATAGTCATTGTTTCAATATTCATTGGAATTTGCATAACCTCTACTTTAGCAGTTGCTGCAACTTTACTATCATCCCATTCTCCTGGAGTTCCCCAGTTTTCTGTATCTGTGTAGAACATAACATCCCACTGCGTAGCAGAGTTTAATTTTGTAAACATTGCATAAGATCCAGCTTTTACCTCTTGACCTGCAATCATAACATCATCGCTAAAAGTGATGATTGTGTTTTTGTTAGCTCCTGTTCTCCACATGCCACCAAAAGGTTCTAAATCTCCAAATATTGTTCTTCCTTTTACACTTGGACGAGAATACTCAATTGTAATATCTGTTAATCCAACTTTTTGTTCAAACTTAGCTAAAGGACTTGGTGCTGGTGTTTCAATTTGCGCGTATGATGCAAAAGACATAGCAAATGCTGCAAATACTAGTAATAATTTTTTCATTGTATTAATATTTTATGGTTATTTTTTTAAATCACGTAAATTTACAAACAAGCAAACTTGTTGTTTGTTAAGAAAACCTTAAATTAAGGTAAGCCAAATAAGTACACTATAAAATGAAAAAATATTACTCTGAAGCAATCGGAACTTTCGCAATGGTATTTTGTGGATGTGGAGCAATGACCATTAACGAGATTACTGGTGGAAGCATTAGCCATGTTGGCGTTGCCATAACTTGGGGATTAATAGTGATGAGCATGATTTATGCATTTGGCGAAATTTCAGGAGCACATTTTAATCCAGCTGTAACTTTTGGTTTTGCATATGCTAAGAAATTTCCATGGAAGGAAGTTCCAAAATATATTTTAGCACAAGCAATTGGTGCTTTTTTTGCCTGTTTGGTTCTTCTTTTCCTATTTCCGGAGAGTGAAACATTAGGAAGTACATTACCTGCAGAAGGTTTTGAACCTTATAAAGCTTTTGTTTTAGAACTCATTCTTACCTTTTTCTTAATGGTTGTGATCATAAATGTCTCAACAGGTAGCAAAGAGGTTGGAACCATGGCAGCAATAGCTGTTGGATCTGTAATTTTACTTGAAGCCATGTTTGCTGGCCCAATGACAAAAGCATCTATGAACCCTATTAGATCGCTCGCTCCTGCTCTAGTTTCAGGAAACTTACAACATTTATGGCTCTACTTAACGGCACCTTTCATTGGCGCATTTTTAGCAGTTATAAGTTGTGCTCTCGTTAAAGATGACAATTGCTGTTGATCCCTTTTCCTAACAAATAGTATCGAAACTCTAATGTCTTGTTAATTTTGTTTAACTTATTTTTTCAATAGTTAAACATTTTGTATCTTTACCATATAGTTAAGAAGTCATGGTTAAAAAGAAAAACATTTCAAAAAAAGATATTATTTCATTCTATATGGATTATGTATTAGAACATAACCATAAGCCAAAAACAGTACATGCTTTTGCTAAAACAAATAACTTTGAAGAGCAAAAATTTTATGATCATTTTAGTTCATTTGAAGCCGTTGAAAAAGAAGTTTTTACTGCATTTTATCACAATACAATTACTGCACTTGAAAAAAGTGATGACTACCAATCATTTGATGCTCGCAATAAATTATTAAGTTTCTATTTTACATTTTTTGAAAATTTGACTGCAAATCGTAGCTATGTAAAATACACTCTAGGTCATCACAAAAATAGCCTCAAAAAGTTAAGCTTACTTAAAAACTTAAAGGATGTTTTTACAGTTTATATTAAGCATTTAGATATTGATCTAATTGAAATTAAGCAAGAACAGATTGATAGAATACAACAGCAAGGACTTAAAGAGACTGCTTGGATACAATTATTAACAACTATGAAATTCTGGATAGACGATACGTCTTCAGGATTTGAAAAGACAGACGTTTTTATTGAAAAGTCAGTAAATACAAGTTTTGATGTTTTAGATGTCGCTCCAATTAGAAGCATAATAGACTTTGGAAAATTTATTTTCAAAGAAAAATTTCAAATGAATTAAATACTCCCAAATGAAAACCATAGATAGAATACCTACATCTAAAATTCAACGTGCATCGAAACTCGTTTCAACTGGTGCAAAAGTGGGTGTTAATTACCTCAAATATTATGGAGATAAATTAACAAAAACAGAAGTTGAAGCCAAAGACCGTTTAAATCAAAATAATGCTGAAGACATTTATGATGGTTTAAAACAACTCAAAGGAAGCGCACTCAAAGTTGCGCAAATGTTGAGCATGGAAAAAAGCATTTTGCCTCAGGCTTATGTAGAAAAATTTTCGTTGGCGCAGTTTTCTGTACCACCTTTATCTCCTCCATTGGTTATAAAGACATTTAAAAAATACTTTGGGAAATCACCCAATGACATATATGATACTTTCAACGCAACTTCGGTAAACGCTGCCAGTATAGGACAAGTCCATATTGCAGAAAAAAACGGGAAGAAACTTGCTGTGAAAATCCAATATCCAGGAGTTGCGGAGAGTATTACATCAGACCTTGCAATGGTTAAACCTATTGCAATGAGTATGTTTAATATTAAAGGTAAAGACTCTGACAAGTATTTTAAGGAAGTTGAAGGTAAATTAATTGAGGAAACAAATTACATTTTAGAAGTTGAGCAAAGTAAAGAAATTGCTCATAAATGTGCTCATATTCCAAACCTGCTGTTCCCTCAATATTATGAAGAATTATCGTCTGAACGCATCATTACTATGGACTATATGGTTGGTGAACATCTTTCTGAATTTACAGCACACAATACAAATCAAGACTACTCAAATAAACTAGGACAAGCACTTTGGGATTTCTATATGTTCCAAATTCATAAATTAAAAAAAGTGCACGCAGATCCGCATCCCGGTAATTTCTTAGTGTCTAAAGAAGGTGATTTAATTGCTTTAGATTTTGGTTGTATGAAAACCATTCCAGAAGATTTTTATGTACCTTATTTTGAACTAGCAGTTGAAGAAAATATTAATAATCGAGACTACTTTACCAAGAAATTATATCAACTTGAAATATTAAGAGAAGACGACACACCTAAAGAAGTTGAATTTTTCACAGATATGTTTCATGAAATGTTAAGTTTATTTACGCAACCTTTACTCGCAGACACGTTTGATTTTTCTGATGGCGAATTCTTTAGTAAAATAACAGAATTAGGAGAGCGCTATTCTAAAAACACAGAACTTAGAAAAATGAATGCAAATCGTGGTTCTACGCACTTTATTTACATTAATCGCACGTTTTTTGGATTGTATAATTTAATGTTCGATTTAAAATCAAAAGATATTAAAATCAATAACTTCAAAACACTTTAATGGCATACATTACAAATGAAGATTTCGATAATTTTAATCATTTATACCGCATCAATTTAATTAACAGTTGCTCTGGTTATAAATCTGCTAATTTATTAGGAACGAAATCTACTGATGGTATTGAAAATGTTGCTATATTTAGTTCTGTAATCCACATAGGTTCAAACCCAGCAATGTTAGGTTTTTTTTGTAGACCAACTACCGTTGCTAGAAACACCTACGATAACATAAAAGATACAGGGTTTTATACGATTAATCCTATTCATAAGCCCATTTTAGAAGACGCACATCATACATCTGCAAAATATGACTCTAACATTTCAGAATTTGACAAAACACAGCTCATTTCAGAATATAAAAAAGAATTTCAGGCACCTTTTGTAAAAAATGCTCCAGTTCAACTGGCTATGGAATTTGTAGAAGAGTATCATATCAAAGCAAACGATACTATTTTAGTTATTGGAAAAATAGTTGGTATGCATGTTAATGATGAGCTACTTGAAGATGATGGATTCATTAATCTGTCAAAAGGAAATATAGCTACAATTAATGGTTTAGATGGATACGCTATACCAAAGCTACAAGAGCGGTTTGAGTATCAAAGACCAAAATAAAATACTAAATGAAAATACTCGTAACAGGTGCAACAGGTTATATTGGCAAGCGGTTAATTCCTTTATTGTCTAATAGCAACCATCATGTTGTTTGTGCTGTTAGAGATAAATTACGAGCTGATAAAAATTATGCAGAAGATGACACCATAGATGTTATTGAAGCTGATTTTTTAAAGCCAGAAACACTTCACAATATTCCCGAGGATATTGACATTGCTTTCTATTTGATTCATTCTATGTCAAATTCTTCAACTGATTTTGAATCCTTAGAAGAACGATGTGCTGTTAATTTTAAAAATCAACTCGAGAAAACAAACGTAAAGCAAGTTATTTATCTAAGTGGTATTACCAATGACAACAACCTTTCTAAACACTTAGAGTCTAGAAAAAACGTTGAAGAACGTTTAGCTTCTAACAGTTATGGATTAACCATTTTTAAGGCAGGAATTATTGTTGGGTCTGGAAGTTCATCATTTGAAATCATAAGAGATTTAGTAGAGAAATTACCATTTATGATTGCACCAAAATGGTTAAACACAAAAACGCAACCTCTAGCAGTAAGAGATGTGCTTTCATTTTTGCATCGCAGCATAGGTCGTGAAGACTTGTACAACAAATCATTTGATGTTTTTGGTCCCGAAATTTTAACCTACAAACAAATGCTATTGCAGTTTGCGCAAGTAAGAGGCTTAAAGCGATACATACTTACTGTTCCTGTGATGACTCCAAAGTTATCATCGTACTGGTTATATTTTGTAACCTCAACCTCTTACAAACTTGCGTCCTCATTAGTTGATAGTATGGGAGTGCAAATTATAGGAAAGCCAAGCAATATAAACAGCATTCTTAACGTAGAACCTAAGTCATATAAAGAAGCCGTATCTCTTGCTTTTGAAAAAATTGAACAAAACAGTATTGTCTCCAGTTGGAAGGACTCTATGATAAGTAGTGGCAGACTAAGAAACCAACTTCATAAATATATCAATGTCCCAAAATATGGATGCTTTAAAGATTATAAAGAACGAGATGTAAAAAACGTAGACAAAACTATAGATAAAATATGGAGTATTGGCGGAAAAAACGGCTGGTACTATGGCACGATTCTTTGGAAAATAAGAGGTTATATCGATAAATTATTTGGAGGCATTGGTTTACGTCGTGGCAGAACAAGTCCTACCAATTTAGACGTTGGTGATGCCCTAGATTTTTGGCGTGTCATTTTTGCAGACAAAGCACAACAAAAACTATTATTATATGCTGAAATGCGCCTTCCTGGTGAGGCTTGGTTAGAATTTAAAATTGAAGATGGCAAACTAAAACAGACAGCTACTTTTAGACCTCGCGGACTTTGGGGACGTTTATATTGGTATAGTGTTTTACCATTTCATGGATTGATTTTTACAGGGATGATAAATAAACTTGTAGATGTCTAATCACAAAAAACAACATCTACCATCGAAAGAATGTAAGACTTGTGGATTGCCATTTAATTGGCGCAAAAAATGGGAAAAGAATTGGGAGAACGTAAAATATTGCAGTGAAAAATGCAGGAGAAACAAAACAACATAGCTTTAGTATGGTTTAGAAATGATTTGAGAGTTAATGATAATGCTGTTCTCAAGGCAGCTACAAAAACTCACAAATCTGTTATTGCTTGTTACTGTTTTGATCCTAGACATTATGGAATGTCTGATTATGGTTTCAAAAAAACAGAAAAATTTAGAACTCAATTTTTAATTGAAACATTAGAAAATTTAAAAACAAACCTAAAAGCTCTTAACATTGAATTATTTGTTTTTACTGAAACTCCAGAAACAGTAATTAATACATTAGTTACAAAACATAACATCACCTCTATTTATCTTCAAAAAGAATGGACAAGTGAAGAAGTTGAAGTTTTAGAAAACGTAAAGTCATCTATTGCAGATACTATAAAAATCAGAGAATATTACGACCAATTTTTATACCATCCAGATGATATAGACCTATCCTTCTCAGATATACCAAAGGTGTTTACCGTTTTTAGAAAAAAAGTTGAAAAGTATAGTAGTATTAGAATTTCTGAAGAAAGTAGTACTGTTGATAAAATTGAAAGGCTAGAAAACAACACGAATATCCCTAAACTTAAAGATCTAGGTTTTCAAGAATTTGAAGCACATCCAAAATCTGCATTTCCATTTAAAGGAGGTGAATCAGTAGCATTAGATAGATTAAACGATTATTTTTTTAAAACTCAGAAATTAGGCTTTTATAAGAAAACACGAAATGGTTTAATTGGTAAAGATTTTAGTTCAAAATTCTCTCCTTGGTTAGCTAATGGGAGTATTTCTGCGAGAACAATTTATTGGAATATTAGAAAATTCGAGGAAGACCATGTCAAAAATCAATCTACGTATTGGCTCATTTTTGAATTAATTTGGAGAGACTACTTCAAATACGTGTCTTTAAAACACCAAAACGATATTTTTAAAATTGGAGGCATTTTAAACAAAGACTACGATTGGAAAACTAACGAGCGTCCTATTCAAAAATGGATTAATGGAGAAACCAGGTCCCCTTTTGTGAATGCCAATATGATTGAACTCAAAAAAACGGGCTGGATGAGCAATAGAGGTCGCCAAAATGTAGCCTCCTTTTTTGCAAAGGAATTACTATTAGACTGGAGAATTGGTGCTGCCTATTTTGAAACAATGCTCATAGATTACGATGTTCATAGTAATTATGGAAACTGGATGTATGTTGCTGGCGTTGGCAATGACCCACGAGATCGCAAATTTAATGTTGATATACAAGCAGAGCGCTATGATAGTAATGGAAAATTTCAACAATTATGGTTACAAGAAACACTCTTTTAAATGAAAACACTCAGACTCATACTTGGTGACCAACTAAATATAAAACACTCATGGTTCAAAGACACT
>CAJQOA010000149.1 GCA_905479815.1 uncultured Psychroserpens sp. | reverse complement strand
AGTTTTTAGTGACTCAATTCTTCTTTTTCAATATATGTTTGTTTGATGTTCTATTTCCGAAGAATTATACATCAAAATCTACGACTACTTTTTCAGTTGTTGGCACAGCTTGACAGCTTAAGACTAATTGTTGTGATACTTCCTTTTCATCTAGAGCATAATTAATTTTCATCTCTACAGCGCCTTCAATAACTCTACATTTACAAGTACTACAAACACCTCCTTTACAAGCAAAAGGCAAATCGGCACCAGCACCTAAAGCTGCATCAAGAATATTATCATAGTCTTTAGTCATGGTAAAATCAAACTCTTTCCCTCCGTCAACAATAGTAATTTCTATGCCTTCAACATTTTGTTGTGCCAAGCGTTCTGCTCGTTTTATATCTTCTTCTGAAAGTCCAGTAACAAATAACTCAAAATGTACTAATTCTTTTGATAATCCTTTATTTATGAGATACTCGCTTACGTAGTTTACCATTTTTTCTGGACCACAAAGGAATACTTCGCTTGTATCTGGTATATCGATAAATGTTTTAGTAAGAACTTCCATTTTCTCATCATCAAACCTTCCGTTAAACAATTCAATATCTCGACGTTCTTTAGTTAAGAAATAATAGATTTCCAATCTTCCGAAATAGGCATTTCTAAGTTGTTCTAACTCTTCTTTAAAGATAATGGATTTAGCTGTCTTATTTACATAGAACAACTTGCATGTTGAATTTGGTTCTGCTTTAAGATGTGTCTTTATCATCGACAATACAGGTGTGATTCCGCTTCCAGCAGCAAAGAATAAATAATTCTTATCCTCTTCTGGTTTTACAGCAACACCAAAGTTCCCACTTGGAGCCATAACTTCAAGTTGATCTCCGGTTTTTAATTCTTCATTTATATATGTTGAGAATTTTCCGCCAGGAATTAATTTAACAGCAACTTGCCATTGACTTTCAATTGGACTAGAACACAAGGAATATGATCGACGTACATCTTCTCCATTAATATCTGCTTTTAAGGTCAAATGTTGACCTTGTCTAAATGTAAAGACGTCTTTTAATTCTGAAGGAATCTCAAAAGTAACTACTGAAGTATCTTCTGTTTCCTTATAAATATCTGCAACTTTTAAGTTGTGAAATTCTGCCATATAATACTTAAAACATTAAACTAACACTTGTTAGTTTAGTGAACAAAGATACAAAATATAATTCTTAATTAGTTGTTAATTCCTTCAATGAGAACTTCACTTAGGCTATTCGCTAAATCGTTTGCGTTAAGATCCTCTTTTTTAGGAATCCACAAGTACAAGGAGCGCAATGTGGTTAGCATTGAAAACATAATGATTTCTGGATTACTGTTTTTAATTTCTGAAGAGAAAATGCCTTCTTTTATAATAATAAGAAAGCTTGCTTCATATTCATTCCGAAGCTGGAGATAATAATCTAATTGGTCTTCGAGATGCATCCAATCATTATTTAAGGATGCCATTCCATTAGTATTATTTGATGTAATATTTACATGCAGATCAACAATGCTTTTCAATTTTGAAATATTAGATGCTTCAGATTTAATTATGGTGTTCATTCCATTAGTAAAATCCTCTGCAATAGAAATGATAATCGCTTTGAGTATATCTTGTTTAGAATTAATATGATTGTACAGACTAGCTGCTTTCATACCCATAGCTGTAGCCAAATCACGCATAGTAACTGCACTATAACCTTTTTCTTTGAAAAGTTTTGCTGCTGTATTTATAATTTCGTCTTTACGTGTTTCTTGTTTCAAAAACCTTTTTTTTATAATTATTCGTAAATTTAAACAAAAAGAAGCTATGGGATTTTTAAGTTTTATTTTCGGTACCAAAAAACGCCAAGTTGAAGAATATATGGCTAATGGAGCTGTTATTTTAGATGTGAGAACACAACGTGAATGGGATAGCGGACATGTTGAGAATTCGGTTCACATTCCATTGAATGAATTGAACAATCGCGTTGGCGAAGTAAAAGCTTTGAACAAACCTATTATAGCTTGTTGCAAAAGTGGCGTGCGCTCTGCAAAAGCAGCCAAATTTTTAAATCTTAATAATATTGATGCTATTAATGGTGGTGGCTGGGTACGTATTAAAAATCAATTATAATTTCAAACCTTGCATTGCTTCTGTTGATTCAATAGGATTCTCATTATATTCTAAAGTCCAGCCCATGCTATTTGTTAATATATAAAACTTAGCAAGTTCGCTAATAAGTCTATTTTGTGCATTTGATTTCAAATCTGAAGCTTCAATTTTTTTCATCAGTGATTTGTTCACCGTTTTTTTTATATCATTATAATCTTTGGCTTCAAATTGATTTAAAAAATCTGCTTGAATATCATAATACTCAAAATCTGGGCTGATTTTTATTTCTTCCTTTGGTATACTTATAATACGAAGTGTTTTAGTTAATTCATCAACTTCATACTCTATCAAACTCAAATCATAAGCTACAGTAACATCAGCATTTACGATGACGATTGCTCTTTTTTCTGCTTCTAGCAAATCACCAAAAACTGCTTTTGAATTTTTATACGTGAAGACTTCACTAAAATGTCCTTCAGTCACCACTAGCTTACCAACATTTTTAATTTGTTCTTGTATGAGTGCTGTGTTTTCTTGAAGTGTAATTCTATCTTCTTTTTGCTCTCCACAATATTTAAATGTGAAGAGTACAATTAATGTAATTACGACTCCAAAAAACACTTTTCTCATGACCTTACTCTTTTTTTAACTCTAGTTTTTCAGCAAAATAATCACAAAAATCTTTCATCGTTGCTGTCATTTTTTCGTCCTGTGTTGCTCTGTGAAATGTATTGCTCATCTCCACTAGTGTTTGATGAAAAAATTGCTTCATTTCATCTACAGGCATATCTTTAGTCCATAAATCAATACGTAACGTTTCTTTAGCTTTTGCATCCCAAACAGCGAGCATCATTGCTTTTGCTTCCTCGTTAGAGATCCCTCCATCTTCGGCAGTCCAGTTTAATTTTTCTGGAACTTTATTTTCGTCAAGCTCTATATTAAGTTCTATTTTTGATGTGTGATTTGCCATTATTTTGATGGTTTGTAATTTGATTTATTAAATATTTCTATTGCTTCGGTTTGCAACATTTCTTGTAGAGATACGTCATTATTTTTCATATATGCTCTCACAATTTGCCAACCTATGTATTGCCCAAGACGTCCTGGTGTTTGACTATCTAATTCTAATTGAAATTTAGAGAAAGGTGCATCTGCGATAAAACGACTAACAAATGAACTATTAGTACTGTAAAGCATTTCGTTTTCTACAAATTCTGTCCAAACCATATTTTCATTAGCATTAGCAAATTCTATTTGCTCTTGTGCATATCCAATTTTATCTGCATCAGATTTAAACGGAATGACCTTATCTTTAAAATATAGCTGTTTTCCGAAGAAAATCATCTCATCCAAAAAAGTCTTTTTTTGAGATTGAAAAATTTGCTTTTCAGAATAGGCTTTAGCTAGGTCTACAACTAATTGTGATGGCTTAAGGTTTTGAACGATATATTTAGGGAAATTTCCATAAAATTCATGATTTTCACCTAAATAATTATCTATAGCCAAAAGCACGACACTATCTGTAACCACTAGTTTCTCTCTGTAGTGAACATAATTTGTAAATACAACTACACGAGGCTCATTAAAGGTTTTATCATAATATTTTAAATGCTGAAATAAGCTTTCAATTTCATTTGTCTCTGTTTTAAAATCACCAAATTTCTGTTTAGTCGCATTATTGAGTGCAATCTGGAAAGAGTCTTTCATTTGCTCGACAAAGACAGAATCTGGAATTCTTGCTGAGAAGAAAAATGGATAGGTCTTTTTAAGATTACCCAAATTCTCTGGCTTGGCCTCAGCAAAAGCACGATCAAAACGCTCAACAGTAAAACTGGTGTCAATTTTAGCGATTTCTTCTTCTAAAGCATCTTCATTTTTACAACCAAAAAAAGCAAATAGAACAAGAATAAGTAGTATTATTTTTTTCATGTATTCAATTTTCAAAATCCTAATAAAAGTAAATATGTTTTACTAACGTGATTTTTGAAGTTATCTTATTATTTTTGTTGGACAAAGGTACTATTCTTAAAATAAAAACTCATTACAATGCAAACAGAAAAAGTTGTTGATCATATCATAAATTGGCTTAAAGATTATGCTACAAACGCAGGTGTAAACGGTTTTGTTATTGGTATATCTGGAGGTATAGACTCTGCAGTAACGTCTACACTATGTGCAAAAACAGGACTAGAGTTATTATGTATTGAAATGCCAATTCACCAAGCAGAGAGTCATGTAAGTCGTGCACAAGAACATATTAAACAATTAAAAGAACGTTTTCCTAATGTAAAATCGACTCAAGTAGATCTCACGCCTGTTTTTGAGGAATTTAAAACCGAGGTTTCACTTGAAGGCAAACAAGCCACAGTTGATATGGCATTGGCTAACACAAGAGCTCGACTGAGAATGACAACACTTTATTATCATGCTGGTCTTCTTGGACTTTTAGTTGCTGGAACAGGCAATAAAGTTGAAGATTTTGGCGTAGGATTTTACACAAAATATGGAGATGGTGGCGTAGATTTAAGTCCTATTGCTGATCTCATGAAATCTGAAGTTTATAACATAGGTGAATTCCTTAAAGTGCCAGAATCAATCATGAAAGCAGCACCAAGCGATGGATTATTTGGTGACGCAAGAAGTGATGAAGATCAAATTGGTGCTTCTTATCCAGAATTAGAATGGGCAATGAATATGAAAGATGAAGGGAAAACTGAAAATGACTTTGAAGGACGCCAAAAGCAAGCGTTTCAAATATTTATGAAATATAATCGCTCAAATACGCACAAAATGGTAGCAATTCCAATTTGTGAAATTCCTAACAATTTAAAATAATAGCTGAGAAAATCATAAAAAAATACAACTATGATGAATTTTTTCGTAGTTTTGCAACGCAAATCTCCACATTCTTGAATTTATTTAATATAAGTTCTGGCACTCTATACTAACTAACCAATTAATATTGTATTATGATCAAGGTATTAGTCGTTGACAACCATCCTATCGTAACTACTGGCTTTCAATTATTGTTCGAAAATCACGATGAGATTCGAGTGATTGGAACTGTTGGCAGTGGTGTTGAAATTTTTGAGTTTGTAAGACGTCATGATGTTGATGTCATTGTCTCAGAAATTGAACTACCTGAGCTCAATGGAATAACTGCACTAAGAGCCATAAAAAAAGAACATAGTAAGATTAACATTATTATGTTTAGCTATCACCCTGAAGAAATTTATGCCATTAGTACGATCAAAGCTGGAGCTTCGGGATATGTGTCAAAATTTGAATCAACAGATGTTATCATCAAAGCGATAAAAAGCGCTCATAAAGGTGAGATACATTTGAGTGAAAAGATGTCTAAACATCTAAACTATAATGACACTAAACAATCAAAAAGTAGAATATACAAACGATTATCAACTCGAGAAGTTGAAGTTCTAAAATTATTGTCGTCTGGTAAAAAGAACAAAGAAATTGCTAAAGAACTTGACATCAACGAGAAAACAGTAAGTACTTATAAAGCGAGGCTTTTCAAAAAACTGAATGTTACAAACCTGATAGATTTAGTCAATCAAGGGAAACACATGGATTTAACTTAAACTTTACTTCCAACCACTTTACCAAGTTTTCTAGAGAGTAGCATTTTTAGACCAAGATAATCTTTAACATCTTCCAAAATACTTCTAGTATTAACATCCTCACGTAAGGTGTCATTTTGATATTCTGAAACTTTTTTATCTATCAAGTAACAACGCAAGGTTAATATTGTTTGCGTTACCAATTGAGCAATTGAATGTTGTTTTTCCTTCGGAATAATATGATTACGTTCCCAATCATGTAAGCTGTAACGCTCATCATTCATAAGTATAGTTGTAACATCACTTGCCAATTCTTGATCCAATCTATTTACAAAATTACGAGTAGAGAACTCAGGCTCTTGATTTAGTGTATCTATAATTGAATAATACAAGGTCTTAAAATTTGGATTCGTAAATTGCATCTCATCTTCTTGCAAATCCAAGTATATTTTTTCAAATACTTTTGCATTATGAATTACTGGCTCTAATTTTAGTTCTCCATCATCTGATTCTTTTAAAACCAAATCTTCAAAATCTTCTACTTCCGTTCCGTAGAGCAATAGAATTTCAATTATTTTACGTTCTAATTCATATTGCAAATCTACCTTTTGAGCTTTAGGCTCTGACTTTACAACTTGAAACGCTTTTTGTTCGCTCTTAAGATTTTTACTAGCCTCCTGAGTCCCTTTTTTATTTATTTGTGCTAGTGTGGTAAATAAAACATCCTCACTTATATCCATAATACGCGAGCATTCTTGAATATAAATTTCCTTTTTAATCTGATCAGGAATTTTAGAGATACTATTTACAATCTCTCGGATAGTTTCTGCTTTTTTTATAGGGTCATTATTAGCTTCTTTTACTAATAATGATGCTTTAAATTGAATAAAATCTTTGGAGTTTTCGTTAAGATATGTTGTTAACTCTTCTAGGGTGTTTTGCTTTGCAAAGCTATCTGGATCTTCACCCTCAGGAAAACCACAAACTTTTACATTCATACCTTGCTCAAGAATTAAATCGATACCTCGTATTGAAGCTCTAATTCCTGCTGCATCACCATCAAAAAGTACTGTAATATTATTCGTTAATCTATTGACAAGTCTTATCTGTTCTGGAGTTAATGCTGTACCAGAAGATGCTACTGTATTTTTAATTCCGGTTTGATGAAATTGAATAACATCTGTATATCCTTCCACTAAATAACAATTATCTTCTTTAGCTATAGATTGCTTTGCGTGATAAATTCCGTAGAGAATTTTACTTTTATGATACACTTCACTCTCTGGAGAGTTCATGTATTTAGCTGCTTTTTTATCAATTTTTAAAATACGTCCACCAAAACCTAAAATACGACCACTCATACTATGTATAGGAAACATAACACGTCCTTTGAAGCGATCAAACTTTTTATCTGGCTTTACTATGGTTAACCCAGTTTTTTCGAGAAACTCAATTTGATACCCTTGTTTTAGAGCTTCATCTGTAAAGCCTTGCCACTCATCTAATGAGTAACCTAAATTGAATTCTTTAATGGTTTCGTTTGTAAATCCTCGTTCTTTAAAATAACTTAAACCAATGGCTTGACCTTGATCGGTCTTAAACATGATACGCTCAAAATATTGCTTAGCATATTCATTAACCAAATACAAACTCTCACGCTCATTAGCTTCTTGCTTTTGCTCATCAGTTTGTTCTGTCTCCTCAATTTCAATATTATATTTTTTGGCTAGGTATTTTATAGCTTCAGGATACGTAAAATGCTCGTGCTCCATCAAAAAAGTGACTGCATTTCCTCCTTTTCCACTAGAAAAATCTTTCCAAATTTGTTTTACTGGAGACACCATAAAACTTGGAGAGCGCTCATCGCTAAAAGGACTTAAACCTTTAAAGTTACTTCCAGATTTTTTTAATTGAACAAAATCACCAATAACCTCCTCTAAGCGGGCGGTTTCGTAGACCTGATCTATGGTTGATTTTGAAATCAAATTATCGAATTATGGTATTCATTTAACAAGTTAGACAATATCGTGAAGTTCTCCCATATAAAGAAATGAAGGGAATAAAATTAGTTGGATGGTTGACAATATTCAATGAACAATAAACAATGAACAATTAGCAATTAACAATGAAAAGTGGGCGG
>CAJQOA010000148.1 GCA_905479815.1 uncultured Psychroserpens sp. | reverse complement strand
ACCTCGTATTGCGCAGTAAGTTTAAGTAAAGCAGGTTACGATGTCCACGCTGTAAGTGTGAATACAGGCGGCTTTACTTATGCCGATATCAAGACCATTGAAAGTAATGCCTATAAAATGGGAGTATCAACATATAAAAATATTGATGCTATCGCTTCATACTATAATAAAGTGATTAAGTATTTAATCTTCGGAAATGTGCTTAAAAACAACACCTATCCTTTATCTGTTAGTGCAGAACGTATTATACAAGCCATCGAAATTGTTAAATATGCAAAAAGTATTGATGCAAAATATATAGCTCACGGAAGCACAGGCGCAGGAAACGATCAGGTTCGATTCGATATGATTTTTCAAACCTTAGCTCCAGAAATTGAAATCATCACGCCAATTAGAGATGGCAAATTAACAAGACAACAAGAGATTGATTATCTCATAGAAAACGGAATTGACATGTCTTGGAACAAAGCAAAATACTCTATCAACAAAGGATTATGGGGAACTAGTGTTGGTGGAGAAGAAACCTTAACTTCTGAAAAACCATTACCAGAATCTGCTTACCCTTCTCAATTAGAAAAAGAAGATAGTGACAAAGTCATCTTAACTTTTGAAAAAGGTGAACTCACAGCTTTAAACGGAAAATCGGATTCGGCTGAAAACAATATAAAATCCCTAAATGATTTAGCTTCTACTTATGCCATTGGGAGAGATATTCATGTTGGTGACACTATTGTTGGCATTAAAGGACGTGTTGGCTTTGAAGCTGCTGCAGCTTTAATCATCATAAAAGCACATCACCTGTTAGAGAAGCACACTTTGACCAAATGGCAACTACAACATAAAGAGTACCTATCTAATTTCTATGGTATGCATTTACATGAAGGGCAATATTTAGATCCTGTAATGCGAGATATGGAAGCCTTTTTACAAAATAGTCAAGCCAAAGTTTCTGGTGACGTCACAGTTATTTTGAGACCTTATCATTTCAGTTTAGATGGCATCTCTTCTCAATACGATTTAATGAATGCCAAATTTGGAAGTTATGGTGAAGAAAACAAAGGCTGGTCTCCAGAAGAAGCTAAAGGTTTCATAAAGATAATTGGCAATCAAAACAAAATCTATCAACAAGTAAATTCAAAATTATGATTACTGCAGGAATAATTGGAGGTGCTGGTTATACAGCTGGTGAATTGATTAGACTACTCATCAATCATGAACAAACGACCATTGATTTTATATACAGCACTTCAAATGCTGGGAATAAGATTTATAAAGTGCATCAAGACTTAATAGGTTCTAGCGAAATGGATTTTACCAGCAAAACAAACCCTAATGTTGATATACTATTTCTATGTTTAGGTCATAGGAACTCAAAAGCATTTTTAAAGCAACATACATTTTCTGAAGACACAAGAATCGTTGATTTAAGTAATGATTTTAGACTAGAAAATGACAAGTTTTTCAATGGAAAAAAATTTGTTTATGGTTTACCAGAATTACATAAAAAAGACATTAGAAGAGCTAAACATATTGCAAATCCAGGGTGTTTTGCAACTGCCATTCAATTGGCAATATTACCATTAGCAGCTTCGAATTTAATCAAAGAAGACATTCACATTAATGCAGTAACAGGTGCCACTGGAGCAGGAACATCATTATCAAAAACCACACATTTCACCTATCGAGATAATAACTTTTCACATTACAAGGCTTTTACACATCAACACTTAGGAGAGATTAACCAAACGGTGAATCAATTGCAAACGAATTCTAATTGCGAAATTCATTTTATGCCAAATCGAGGCAACTTCTCTAGAGGTATTTTCGCGACAGCTTACACCTTTTTTGAAGGATCAATTGACGATGCAAAATCCCTCTATAAAACCTATTATAAAAATGCTGCTTTTACATTCATTTCAGATGAGGATATTCATCTCAAACAAGTTGTAAACACAAACAAATGCATCATTCATTTGCATAAACACAATAACAAATTATTAGTCACTAGTATTATAGATAATTTATTAAAAGGCGCCTCAGGACAAGCCATTCAGAATATGAATCTCATGTTTGGATTTGAAGAAACTGAAGGACTAAAACTCAAAGCTAATTTCTTTTAAAATCACACGTATCAATCGAGCATTTTTTTAATGCGAACACATTTTACAATTAAAAAATAATAAATACGAAAAAATGAAAATCGCAATTATAGGAACAGGAAACTTAGGAAAGTCAATCGCAAAAGGATTAATCACAAACAATGCCATAACATCATTGTATTTAACTAAACGAAATTTAGATGACATTAAAGAACTAGAAGGTTATAAAAATGTCATTTTAACTACTGATAATATAGAAGCTGTCAAACAATCAGATATTCTAATTTTCGCTGTACAACCAGCTCATTTAGAAAAAATACTAAATGATGTTAAACCACATCTTACAGAAAACCACGTGTTAATTTCAACAATTACAGGTTTTTTAATTCCAAAAATTGAAGCAATAGTTGGAATAGAACAATTTATCATTAGAGCAATGCCAAACACAGCTATTGCTGTTGGCAAATCTATGACCTGTATATGCTGCAATGAAAAAGGCAAAAAGCGTATTGAAATTGCTGAAGCCATTTTCAACAGGTTGGGTCACACTCTAGCAATTCCAGAATCACAAATGCAAGCTGCAACAGTAGTTTGTGCTAGTGGGATTGCTTTTTGGATGCGACTCATACGCGCAACAACACAAGCAGCAATTCAATTAGGTTTTGATGCTAAAGAAGCACAAGAATTAGCGATGTACACCTCTGAAGGTGCTGCCAATTTATTAATCACAAATGG
>CAJQOA010000147.1 GCA_905479815.1 uncultured Psychroserpens sp. | reverse complement strand
GAGCTTACTAGATAAAAAGCATAAAATTATCACTTTATCCAAGATAACATGCTTTTTGTCTGATAAATGTGTATTTCGTCTAATATTTAGCAAGCTATATATAAATAACACATACATTGGACTCACCATAACATAAGTAGGTTAAGTTCATGGTAGATTTGGGGCAAAAAAAGGTGAACATCTGTTCACCTTTTTTTATGGATATAACTCAAGTATTCTTTTTAAACCCACAAGCAGTAATACCTTCTTTTAATATTTGACCGATTCGTAGTAAGTGTGTTTCCGCTTGCTAACATCATATTAACAGTTTATAAAACAAAAAGCATCCTATTTTTCCGTTTAAGCTAATTTATTCGTCGTTGGTCTAAAAAATAATCTATTAATTAAAAGTGCTGTTATATTTGTTGAACCATAACATAAGTAGGTTAAGTTTATGGTAGATTTGGGGCAAAAAAGGTGAACTCTCGTTCACCTTTTTTCATTTTCAATCCATACCTAATTAGTCCCTATTTCTTAAGCATAAAAAAAGCAAACCCAAATGAGTTTGCTTTCTTAGTATTTATGTGATAAAGACTATTTAGCTTCTGCGTAACGTCTTTCAACTTCATTCCAATTAACAACATTAAAAAACGCGTTAATGTAATCTGGTCTTCTATTTTGATAGTTTAGGTAGTAAGCGTGCTCCCAAACATCTAATCCTAAAATTGGTGTTCCGCCACAAGTTACTCCTGGCATTAATGGATTGTCTTGATTTGGTGTTGAACATACTTCAACTTTTCCTCCTTTATGAACACACAACCAAGCCCATCCAGATCCAAATTGTGTTGCTGCTGCTTTACTAAAAGCTTCAACAAAAGCATCTTTTGATCCAAAAGCTGCTTCAATAGCGTCTTTTAAATCTCCAGAAAGATATCCTCTATCTTCTGGATTCATTACGTCCCAAAATAAAGAGTGATTATAAAAACCCCCTCCATTATTTCTAACACCTTTATTGTCCATGTCTAGATTACCTAGAATGTCCTCAATAGATTTTCCTTCTAAATCTGTTCCTTCAATAGCAGCATTTAGTTTTGTTGTATACCCATTATGATGTTTAGAGTGATGTATTTCCATTGTACGTGCATCAATATTTGGTTCTAATGCCTCGTATGAATATTTTAATTTCGGTAATTCGAAAGCCATAATCGTATCGGTTTTTAATGTTATTATTTAATTACTTCAAAATTAAGCATAAAACAGCGCAATTAAAAATATTAAATACCTATGAACTCATAGATACTTTTTATAATTTTAAGCGTGCAAAATCAATCTCAATTTACAATATATAATGCTTCTGCTGGAAGCGGGAAAACCTATACGCTTGTAAAAGATTATCTAAGAATTTTATTTCAATCTAAAAGCAGATTAACGTTTAGGAATATTCTAGCTCTAACATTCACTAACAAAGCTGTTGGTGAAATGAAAGAGCGAATTATTGATATGCTTAAGGCGTTTTCCGAAGAAAAAATATTGGACAACCCAAACAGTATGTTTGAGGACTTAGTTAATGAGCTTGGAATAGCTCCAAAAGAACTTCATAATAAATCAAAAACATTACTAGAGACTATTGTGCATAATTATGCAGCTTTTGATATTTCTACAATAGATAAGTTTAACCATAAACTCATTAGAACTTTTGCTTTTGATCTAAAATTGCCAGTAAACTTTGAAGTTGAACTTGATACAACCTCTATTTTAAGTAAAGCAGTTGACAAACTTATTGATAAAGCTGGTAGTGATGATGACCTTACTAAAGTATTGGTGGATTTTGCAATTGAAAAAACCGATGATGATAAAAGTTGGGATATCTCATATGACTTTAATGCTATAGCTCAATTATTAGTTAAGGAGAATGATATTACATATTTGAGTGAATTAAAAGATAAATCTTTAAGTGATTTTAAGAGTTTAAAAAGTCTTTTAAAAAAACAAAATAAGGATATTGAAAGTCAAATTGTAAACCTCTCTGAAGGGACATTGTCATTAATTACCACTAATGGGTTAGAGGTAGAAGATTTTAGCAGAAAAACCTTACCTAACCATTTCAAAAAAGTAAGTAGCTTAAATTTTTCAGGACTTTACGATAATAAATTACAGGAAAATTTAGCTAATAACACGTCTATTTATAACAAAACCTTAGATGCAAGTAAAGCATCAATAATTGATAATCTATTATCTGAAATTGAAATCAATTATCTAGCAATTAAAAAATTGGTTTTCACATGTAAATTTTTAAAAAATGCTTTAAAGAACATAACACCTTTATCTGTTTTAAGCGCTATAAGTAAGACCCTTCAAGACATAAAGGATGAGGATGATATTTTATTGATCTCTGAGTTTAATGCCATCATTAATACTGAAATAAATCAACAACCAGCGCCATATATTTATGAACGTATTGGAGAAAAATTTAAACATTATTTTATTGATGAATTTCAAGACACATCTCAATTACAATGGGAGAACTTAATTCCGTTAATTAATAATGTGGTTTCGGGAGAAAATTTAAAAGGGGAAACTGGCACTGCTATGTTAGTTGGTGATCCAAAGCAAGCTATTTATAGATGGCGTGGTGGACGAGCAGAACAATTTATAGAACTTTATAATGAAAACAAAAGTCCTCTAGCGGTAGAACAGGTTGTTGAAAATCTTCCTGATAATTATCGCAGTCATAAAACGATTATAGAATTCAATAACACTTTTTTTAATCATATTGCTGATATCTCATTTACCAATGAACAGCATCAACATATCTTTAAAAATGCGTCGCAAAATGTCATCATTGATAAAACTGGTTATGTAGAAATCTCCTTTTTAGATACTGAAGATGAAGATAAAAACCTATTGCAATGTGAAGCCGTTTTAAAAGCCATAAAAAAGGCACAAAGCAATGGTTATAAAAACCAAGACATTTGTGTAATTGTTAGAAAAAAGAAAGAAGGATTTGCTATTGCAGAGTTTCTAAGTGATTTAAATATAGATATTATTTCTTCGGAAAGTTTACTACTCAAAAATTCTCCAGAAGTTCAGTTTATTAGCCAGCTTATCACATTGAGTTTGCAACCTAAAAATGATGAAATAAAAACAAATATTTTAAATTTCATTGCCGAAAACAAATTGCAATTAGATGATACCCATGAGTTTTATGAAAGTCTTGTACACTTAAAAAATGATTCTTTTTTTGAAAAACTAAATTCTTTTGGTTTTAAGTTCAACTACCATGAGTTTTTACAACTCCCAATCTATGAGTCTATAGAAAGCATCATTAGAGGATTTGAACTTAATAATACATCAAACGCGTATTTACAATTTTACTTGGATGAAGTTTTTGATTACTCTCAAAAATATAATGCCAGCTTTCAAGGACTTTTAGAATACTGGGAACGTAAAAAGGATACATTGAGCATTGTATCACCTTCAGGAAAAGATGCTATACAAATAATGACTATTCATAAGTCTAAAGGGTTAGAGTTCCCTGTAGTAATATTTCCTTATGCTAATCAAGATATATATTTTGATATGACTCCAAAAATTTGGTTTCCTGTAGATAAGGATCAATTTAATGGATTCTCTCACCTATATATTAATATGAATAAGGATTTAGAGTCTTTTAATGAACTGGGAGCTGAGATGTACACAAATTATCGCTCGCAACTAGAGTTAGATAGTTTAAACCTTCTATATGTTGTTTTGACAAGAGCGATTGAGCAATTGTATATCATTTCAGAATATGATTTAGATAAAAAAACGAGTCATGAAAAACTAACACATTACTCAGGACTTTTTATTAATTACCTTAAATCTATTGGAAAGTGGACTGATGGTGAAATGGAGTATCGCTTTGGCGAAGGTCATAAGTTTTCCGAAGAAAAAGTAAAAAAAGAACAGCATATTACAATTGAACAAGGTCAATTGATTTCAACAAGAAAGGAAGATCACAACTTAAATATCATAACAAATTCTGGCTATTTATGGGATACTGCTCAAGAAAAGGCAATTGAGCGTGGTGATCTTGTACATAATATTATGGCTCATATCAAAACACCAGCTGATGTTCCTTTTGCGCTTGAGCATTTTTTAAGCATGGGCATTATTAACTCTGAACAATACAATGAACTTGAAGGCCTTATTAATCGTATTATAAATCACGAGCAACTTCAACAGTATTTTGATGATGTAAATACTATTTATAATGAAAAAGATATCATATCAACAAACGGCAAACTATTTAGACCAGACAGAGTCGTTATCAATGCAAACAATCAAGCTACAATTATAGATTACAAAACAGGACTACAAGATTCAAAACACAAAGAGCAACTCTTTGATTATCAATACATTTTAGAAGACATGAATTTTAAAGTCATAAAAAAGATCCTTATCTATATTAACGATGAGATTGTGATAAAAGAATTTTAAATTTGTAAAAAATTAAATCAACCATGTACGGAAAAATCCAACAACACTTACAGAACGAGATTGAGTCTATAAAAAACGATGGTCTTTTTAAAGAAGAACGAATCATTACATCACCTCAAGGTGCAGAAATAAGCTTATCTACAGGGCAAACTGTTTTAAACTTTTGTGCCAACAATTACTTAGGTTTATCCTCTCATCCAGATGTTATTCAAGCCGCAAAAGACGCTATGGATACACATGGTTTTGGAATGTCGTCTGTACGTTTTATCTGTGGAACACAAGATATTCACAAAGAATTAGAACAAAAAATTGCAGATTTCTATGGAACAGAAGACACTATATTATATGCTGCTGCTTTTGATGCTAATGGAGGCGTTTTTGAACCCTTATTAGGAAAGGAAGACGCTATAATATCTGATTCGCTGAATCATGCGTCTATTATTGATGGTGTGCGTTTATGTAAAGCTGCTCGTTATCGCTATGCTAATAGCGATATGCAAGATTTAGAACAACAACTTATTGCTGCAAATGAAAATGGAGCTAGATTCAAGATCATTGTAACAGATGGTGTGTTCTCAATGGATGGTTTAGTTGCACCATTAGATAAAATATGTGATTTGGCAGATACATATGATGCATTAGTGATGATAGATGAATGTCATGCAACAGGTTTCATAGGTAAAACAGGTAGAGGAACACTTGAAGAAAAAGGGGTTTTAGGTCGTATTGATATCATAACAGGCACACTAGGTAAAGCTATGGGTGGTGCAATGGGAGGATATACAACCGCAAAAAAAGAAGTGATTGAAATTTTACGTCAACGTTCTAGACCATATCTGTTTTCTAACTCATTAGCTCCTGCCATAGTTGGTGCCTCTATAAAGGTTTTTGATATGCTTGCTAATGATACGTCATTGAGAGATACTCTAGAAAGCAATACAAATTATTTCAAAAAAGGAATGATAGATGCAGGTTTTGATGTTATTGATGGAGATTCTGCTATTGTCCCTGTAATGCTATATGATGCAAAATTATCTCAAACTATGGCAAAAATGTTGTTAACCGAAGGTATATATGTTATAGGATTCTTTTTTCCTGTTGTACCTAGAGATAAAGCTAGAATACGAGTACAGCTGTCTGCTGCACATACAAAAACGCATTTAGATAAGGCAATTACTGCGTTCATTAAGGTAGGGAAAGCGTTAGAGATTATTTAAAACAATTCCAAACTCCCTATTTTTAGTACAAATAGTCAATATTTTTATATATTTGTTTTGTTAATAAAATTTAACAACTTACTTTTGCCTTTAATTAACACTTAAAAATTAAATTATTTTGAATATGAAAAATCTTAGCAGATTATTTTTCGCTTTGTTGCTAGTAGTAAGCTTCAATGCAAGTGCACAAGATAGTGACAATCCTTGGAAGATTGTTCTTGGTGCTAATGCGGTTGATCTTTATCCTGTTGGAGAAGACGCTCCACGTGGTGATTATTTTGATGAATTCTTCAACGCTGAAGATCACTGGAATATGTTACCATCATTATCATCTCTTTCTGTATCGAGATATATAGATAGTGGTTTTACATTTACTGCTGCAGGAACTATTAATGAAATCAGCAAAATTGGAGATTCTAGTGCTGATGATTTATCTTACTATGGTTTAGATGGTACTGTTTCTTACAGCTTTAAAAATCTTATCAAGAAAGACTGGCTAGATCCTTACTTAGGAGTTGGTGGTGGTTACACTTGGGTAGATGATATTGGTGCTGGTACTATAAACGGTACGCTTGGTATCAACTTCTGGCTTTCAGAAAACGTAGGTATTACTGCTCAAAGTTCATACAAACATGCTTTTGAAGATTACCTTCCTAGTCACTTTCAACATTCTCTTGGTTTAGCTATCAAATTTGGTGGTAAAGACACAGATGGTGATGGTATATATGACAAAGATGATGCTTGTCCAGATGTTCCTGGTTTAGAAGCATTCAACGGATGTCCAGATTCTGATAACGATGGTATCGAAGATTCTAAAGATGATTGTCCTAACCAAGCTGGTTTAGCTGAGTTTAACGGTTGTCCTGATGGAGATAGTGATGGTGTTGCTGATAAAGATGATGCTTGTCCTACAGTTGCAGGTTTAAAAGCTTTAGCTGGTTGTCCTGATGCTGATGCTGATGGTGTTGCTGATAAAGATGACTCTTGTCCTAACGAAAAAGGTCCTTCTGCAAACAAAGGATGTCCTTGGCCTGATACTGACGGTGACGGAATCTTAGATAAAGACGATCAATGTCCTAATGAAGCTGGTACAGTTGCAAACAATGGTTGCCCTGAAGTAGCTCCTACTGTTGAAGTAATTAAAAAATTAAACGATTACGCTAGAACTATCTTATTTGATACTGGTAAAGCTTCAATTAAAGCTGAATCAAATGAAGTATTAGCAGCTATGACAGCAATCTTTAAAGAATACCCAAAAGCTGATTTCTCTATTAATGGTCATACTGACAGTGTAGGTTCAAAAAACACAAACCAGTTATTATCAGAAAGAAGAGCTAACTCAGTAAGAGATTTCTTAATCGCTAACGGAATCAATGCAGACAGATTATCTGCAAATGGTTACGGTGAAGATTACCCTATCGCTAACAACAAAACGAGAGCTGGTAGAAAAGAAAACAGACGTGTTGAAGTAAAACTTAAATAAGTTTCACATTCACAACATAAATAAGTAAAAAAACGCTCCGTTCTACGGAGCGTTTTTTATTTTTATACTATGAGAACATTCATAGATGACGTTATTACAGATTTACTAGAAAAAGGTCTTGAAATTTCTCAGCTAACTTTTGTATTACCTAGTAAACGTGCTGGTACTTTTTTAAAACAAGCCATTTCAAAGCATGTTAACAAAACTATATTTTCTCCTCATATAGAATCTATTGAAGAATTCGTTGAGACACTCTCTGATTTTCAATATGCAACCAATGCTGAATTGCTTTTTGAATTCTACGATGTTTATCTAAAATGTACACCCAAAGAACATATAGAACCTTTTGATAAGTTTTCAAAATGGGCTCAAATACTACTTCAAGATTTTAACGAATTAGATCGCTATTTAATAGAATCAAATAAAGTCTTTGATTACTTGACTGCTATTAAGGAAATAGAAAATTATCACTGGTCACTAGAGGAAGAACCAACACAATACATAAAAAACTATCTTCAGTTTTGGAATCGCTTAAAAAACTATTATGCAGATTTTCAAAAACAGCTTTTCGTAAAGAAAAAAGGATACCAAGGTTTAATTTACAAAGAAGCAGTAAACAACCTTGAACAATATATAGCGCTAAACACAAATAAAACCTATGTATTTGTTGGTTTTAACGCACTAAATAAAGCCGAAGAACTCATAATACAAGAGTTTCTACAACAAGATTTAGCACTGATTTATTGGGATATAGATGACGCGTTTATAGGAAACACTATTCATGATGCAGGATTATTTACAAGAGCTCATAAAAAAAACTGGACCTATTTTAATAAACACGAATTTAATTGGGTGAAAAACCATTATTCTGAAGATAAAAATATTCAAATTATTGGTGCTCCAAAAAATATTAGTCAAATCAAATATGTAGGTGAACTATTAGAAAAGATACATGATAAAAAGCAAAACCTCGAAGGCACTGCAGTTGTTCTTGGTGACGAAACCTTACTGATACCCTTACTCAACTCTATTCCAAAATCTATAAAAGTTATTAATATAACTATGGGATTGCCTTTAAAAACAATTCCCTTAGCATCATTATTTGAAAGCCTGTTTAATATTCATAAATCAACGACGATTAATCTATATTATAAAGACATTATAAATCTATTATCCAATCCATTTGTGATGCCTTTATTTGACAATGAAACATCTAATAGCGCAGAAGAGTTAATTAATCATATACAACTTAATAATAAAGTTTATCTAAGCATTGAAAGTATTAAAGAGGTCATAAGTGAATATGACGGCTTAATAGATGTACTTTTTAACAATTGGCAAGACCAACCTGAAAAAGCGCTTAAAAACTGCTCTAAACTTATTTACCAGATTAAAACAGACCTTGAACAAGACAAAATAAATAACCGGTTACCATTAGAGTATTTATTTCGCTTCAATCAAGTTTTTAATACTCTAGGGACTTTAAATAAATCATTCTCCCATATTAGATCAATTGCAACATTATTTAGCCTTTATAGAGAACTCATAAAAGGAGAAACATTAGATTTTAAAGGAGAACCGTTAAAAGGGTTACAAATTATGGGAATGTTAGAATCTAGAGTACTAGATTTTGAAACTGTAATAATAACATCTGTCAATGAGGGAATTTTACCTGCTGGAAAAAGTAATAATTCATTTATTCCATTTGATGTAAAAATAGAGAATGAATTACCTACATACAAAGAAAAAGATGCAGTTTACACCTATCATTTCTATCGCTTATTACAACGTGCTAAAAATGCCTATATTCTTTACAATACAGAGCCAGACGTACTTAATGGAGGTGAAAAAAGTAGATTTATAACACAACTAGAAATTGAAAAGACCCATAACATCAAACATATTGTCGTTTCAGCTCAGATTCCTTCTGTAGAAAAAAGATTAAAACAAATAAAAAAGACTTCAAAAATTATTGAAAAACTCAATAAGGTCGGTGCAAAAGGGTTTTCACCATCTTCATTAACAAACTACATGAGGAATCCTATTGATTTTTACTATGAAAAAATATTAGGTATTAGTAGATATGAAGAAGTTGAAGAAAGCGTAGCTTATAATACTTTAGGAACAGTCATTCATAATACATTAGAAGATTTTTATAAACCCTTAGTTGGTCAAGTTCTAAAGACAGATCATATTAAAGACATGCGATCTAAAATATCATCAACCGTAGCACATCATTTCAAAGAAGAATTTAAAGAAGGAGATATCACCAACGGTAAAAACTTGATCATATTTGAAATTTCAAAACGATACATCTCAAATTTCTTAGACATTGAAACAGCTGATATTAAAAAAGGAAATACTATAAAAATAACAGCCATTGAAACCAATAATAGAATACCAATTTATATAGAAGATCTTTCAAAAACAGTAACCCTCATTGGTAAGGTTGATCGTGTTGATGAATACAATGGTGTCAATAGAATAATTGACTATAAAACAGGTAGAGTTGATCCTGGGAAAGTTCAAATTGTAGATTGGGAAGATATCACAACTGATTATAACAAATACAGTAAAAGTTTTCAAATTCTCATGTATGCCTATATGATGCATAAGGAAAATAAAATAAGCTTACCAGTTGAAGCAGGTATCATCTCTTTTAAAAGTCTAAATTCTGGAGTATTGAAATTTGCAACTAAGCCATCGTCAAATAGTAAAACTAAAGATTACTCAATTACTTCAGAAACTTTAGATGCATTTGAAATTGAACTAAAAAAACTAATCTCTGAAATCTTTAATCAGGATATAAACTTTATTGAAAAAGAAGTATGATTCTAAAAAATCAAATTTTACATAGAACTGAAGAAAAACCTATCATATGGGATGCTCATTATAATGCTAATGGAGACAAAAAACCATTAGTTGTTTTTTGCCATGGCTACAAAGGGTTTAAAGATTGGGGAAGTTGGGGTCTAGTGGCAGAACAGTTTAGCCAAGAGGATTTATTCTTTGTGAAATTCAATTTTTCACATAATGGTGGGACTATAGAAAAACCAATAGATTTTCCAGATTTAGAAGCCTTTGCCGAAAACAATTACAGTAAAGAGCTTAATGATCTAGACAACATTATAAATTATCTCATTTCCGAAGCATTTGAACATAACAATGAAATCGATACAACAGATATTACTGTTATAGGACATTCTAGAGGAGGCGGTATTTCAATCATAAAAACCAATGAAGACAAACGTATTTCAAAGCTCATTACTTGGGCAAGTATTTGTGATTTTGGTAAACGAACTGCAACATCAGGAGAATTAAAACAATGGCAAAAAGATGGTGTTAAATACGTTTTAAACGGAAGAACAAAGCAGCAAATGCCTCACAACTTTCAGTTTTATGAAGATTTCAAAGCCAATGAAGAGCGTTTGCATATTGAAACCGCTATAAAACATATTTCGGTTCCTGTTTTGATAATTCACGCTAAAGATGATCCTTCAGTAAAGTTTGAAGAAGCAGATTCTCTGCACTCTTGGAATGTTAAAAACAAACTTTTAGTAATCGATGATTCGAACCATGTATTTGGAGCGAGCCATCCTTGGGGAAATGACAAATTACCACTAGCTCTAAAAACAGTAGTTGAAAAAAGTATTCAGTTTATAAAAGACTAAAATATTAGATTATTTAATACCACTCAATACTAATACAGGTAAGGTAGAACTGTGAAAATCTTTCTTTAAGATCGTATTGCTTTCCCATAATTTTGTGAAGAATCCACGTTTACGTCTCACTACACATAATAAATCTGGCTTATTAGCTTGATGATGTTCTAACACACCTTGAAACGTCGTCGCGTTTTCTGAGTTGGTTGTTTTAGTAATCATAGATGCTAAATCTTCATTAACATTAAAATCCCCTTCTTTATAAAAGGTTGTCTTTACAAGTAATAAATTAACAATAGATTTATACTGTTCCTTAATATCTTTTAAAGGTTGTAAAGCTTCATTTTTCTTAATCATTGCAGACTTTAATGCTACTAAAATATATATCATAGGTCTGTAAACGTAGCCTTCTGGTATGATCAAAGCAGGAATATTAGTTTGCTTAACAATTTTTCCAGACGTTTTACCTAAATACACTTCATCTTTAATCGAATTGGTTCTAGGCTCTAATAATATAAGATCAATTTTCAATGCCTCACAAGCCAATTCTAATGTGTCTATTAGTTTCCCTTTAAAGGTCTTTACAACAACCTCAACACCTTTAGTATCAATTTTAGCGATATGACTATTTAAAAACGATAAACTCTCACGCTCCAAAATATGATCTACCTTAATCATTGTACCAGCTTTTGTGTAGACATTGTAAATTTGTACAACATAAACTTTAGCACCAAAAGTTCGTGCAAAATCAATAGCATATTGCAAATGACTTTCTGCGTTTTTAGAGGATCCAACTGGGACAAGAATAGACTTCATAATCAAATATTTAAAAGTAACTTTGTGTTACTATTCGACAAAGGTAATTATTAAAAATGATACGTAAAGCAACAGCTGCAGATATTGATACTATTCTAGACATTACAAGAGCATGTGCGAAGCACATGATTGCTCAAAATGTTTTTCAATGGAATGAACATTATCCAAGACGAGAAGCTTTTGAAACTGATTTTAAAAGACAAGAGCTTTACGTCCTAGACATAGAAAACAAAGTTGCTGGCTCTATTGTAATATCAACGCTTATGGACGACGAATATATCCCAATCGAATGGTTAACACCAAACACAAATAATATTTACATCCATAGATTAGCGGTTCACCCTAAACATCAAAGGAAAGGTTTTGCTAAAAAAATGATGGACTACGCAGAGGATTATGCAAGAAAAAATAATTATACATCTGCTAGATTAGATACATTCTCACAAAATAAAAGGAATCAAAATATTTACGAAAACCGTGGGTATCAAAAATTAGGCAATATCTATTTCCCAAAACAAAGTGAGCATCCTTTTTACTGTTATGAACTCGTATTTTGAAAACTAATATCACTTTAAAAAACATTAACAAACTAGCTATTCCTGCATTAATTTCGGGAGTAGCCGAGCCTATCTTGTCTTTAACCGATACTGCAATTATTGGTAATGTAGACTACAATGCCGCAGAATCTTTAGCTGCAGTTGGTATCGTAGGTACGTTTATTTCAATGCTCATTTGGGTGTTAGGTCAAACAAGAAGTGCCATTTCATCAATAGTATCACAACATGTTGGAGCAAACAAACTAGATCATGTTAAAAATCTTCCTGCTCAAGCTATTTTAATCATTACTTCTATAAGTATCCTTATCATCATTACGACTTTACCGTTTTCTTCAGAAATTTTTAAACTCTACAAGGCGTCTGGCACCATACTAAATTATAGTGTCGATTATTATAATATTCGTGTTTTTGGATTTCCTTTTACACTCTTTACAATCGCCATATTTGGCACGTTTAGGGGGCTACAAAACACCTATTACCCAATGATTATAGCCATCATTGGCACTATTGTAAATATTGTGTTAGACTTTTCATTCGTGTATGGAATTGAGGGCCTCATCAACCCTATGCATATTAAAGGTGCTGCCTATGCAAGTGTAATTGCTCAAATAATAATGGCACTTTGCTCTGCTTATTTTTTAATCAAAAAGACAGACATTTCACTGCGAGTTACATTTCCGCTTAATAAAGAAATAAAGACATTTAGTATTATGATTCTTAATCTTTTTGTTCGCACGTTAGCGCTTAATGCTACGCTTTACTTCGCAACACGTTTTGCAACATCTTACGGTACAGAATACATTGCGGCGTACACAATAGCTATCAATCTTTGGTTTTTAGGCGCCTTTATTATTGATGGATATGCAAGTGCTGGAAATATTCTCTCAGGAAAACTGTTAGGCGAAAAAAATTACAAAAAACTGGTAGAACTAAGTAAGCTCTTAATTAAATGTGGTATTGGTGTTGGAATCGTACTCACTGTTCTAGGTTTAATATCTTATAATTTTGTCGGTCCAATTTTCACTAAAGACCCTAAAGTACTCGAACAGTTTTATAACGTGTTCTGGATAGTTCTAGCCATGCAGCCTTTTTGTGCGCTCGCTTTTATTTTTGATGGCATGTTTAAAGGCATGGGTAAAATGAAATTTTTAAGAAATTTACTCCTGCTCTCAACTGGACTTGTTTTTATTCCTGTTTTATTTTTACTAGACAGTTATGGCTTAAAATTATATGCCGTTTTTATTGCCTTAACCATTTGGATTATTGCTAGAGGATTTCCGTTAATCATAAAATTCAGACAACTATTTTTGTCACTTTCACAAAAGACGTAACTTTGACCGATAAATTGTATTAAACAAAAACATAATCGCTATGGATTTCATGTCATTTATTAGTGGAAGCGGACTCTTTCTAATTCTAGGAATCGTCCTAGTTATTGTTTATTTCTACAACCGTAACAAAAAACGATAATGAGTAACATACGTATTACAAAACAATTTTCTTTTGAAACTGGCCATGCCTTATATGGTTACGATGGGAAATGTAAAAATGTTCATGGACATAGTTACCGTTTAGATGTAACTGTTATTGGGGAACCTATTACAGATAACACAAACGTTAAGTTTGGGATGGTGATTGATTTTACCGATCTCAAAAAAATCGTAAAAGAAGAAATTGTAGATGTATTTGATCATGCTACAGTATTTAATAAAAATACGCCTCATGTAGAATTAGCAAAAGAACTTCAACAAAGAGATCATAACGTGCTTTTGGTAGATTACCAACCTACAAGTGAAATGATGGTCATTGATTTTGCTGAAAAAATTCAAAAACGACTACCAAATAATATAAAGTTACATTCTTTAAAACTTCAAGAAACAGCAACCTCTTATGCACAGTGGTTTGCTTCAGATAATGACTAAACCAA
>CAJQOA010000146.1 GCA_905479815.1 uncultured Psychroserpens sp. | reverse complement strand
AATATACCAATCTTCCATTTTTTCAACAATTCCTGTGATCTCTGATGGTTTTCCAATAAAAGTAATCACCTCTTGATTAATAGGGTTTCCTTTTAAATCGGTTAGTAAGTAATATTGTGAGATGTTATTATCATCAGTAGTAGCTAGAACAGGAGGAATCCCTCCAGAAATACAACGCACAGCACAACTTCTATGAATTTTTCCTTTCCCAGGTTTCATAACTCCAAAATAACATTTAGGATCTATGATCTCACCTTGTAAAGTCATTTTACTAATAGTTGTTTTTTTAGGATAGATTCCTGATGAATTTGGAACTAGTGTTACCTTTTCATCATCAGTTATTTGAATTAAAGTCTTGCCGTTGTAATAGATTAGATTTCCTTCTATGCTTAACGTCTTACCGTTTAAGTCTTTGACTTGGTTTTGAATTTGTTCTAAAAAAGGATTAGCACTAGATTTTCCGAAGCCTAAAAGGAGGATGTTTTTATATGTGTTTTTTGCGACTTGAACACGTAACATTGGATAAGGTTTTTCATGAAAAACACCAGTAATTTTAGTTGCACTGGTTAATTCGAATGTGCTATTTTTAAAGGGCTTTTGAGCAAAACTAAATAGCAAAGCACCAATTATAATCACAACAAAAGTGCCTAGTGTAAATCGTTTTAAGGTTTGTCTAGTTTTAGAACCTAAACTACCGTCTATATAAGATACGTAAAATTCATCATTCTTTTTCATGTGTATATATTTATTGTTTTTAACTGTCACATGGTGTTCGCTATTAATCATTCCTTTGGGTGATAACGCTTTTGACATGCTCGTTTCATAACTTAAATTTTACAAGGTTTAACTTGAGTGCCTTCGTCAAAAGCTTTCGGGTTAATATAAACTGTTGTTTCTTCTAGCTTCAATTCGTAGGTGGATACTTTTTCTGTAAATGGAGGAGGTGATTGTCCGTTACTTGGGAGATATTGGTAACCATGCCAAGGGCAAGTAATACAACCATCAATAATTTTCCCTTCTCCTAATGGTCCACCTTGGTGCTTACATACGTTGTGAATAGCAGATAGCTTTCCGTCGTATTTAAAAATAGCAACGCGTTCATTTTCAACTGTAAAAATTTTAGCTCTGTCTTCCTCTATTTCTGAAATATTACAAACCTCTAACCAGCCCTCTTTTTCTTCTGCTTTGGTTGTGTCAACTTTACGTTCTTTAAACGCTGTTACCAAATGAAGGCTTGCAACGACTATAAAACCTACAACCATTATACCGATAGTGAATAGTGACGTTTCTTGCTGAAAAGCGCCAAGAAATACATGAGCAATAATTAAAGCATAAGCAAAGTAAACCATCATGTGTAAACGTTTCCAAACTTTAGCTGAAAGATTTCCGAGGAAAAAATCATGACTTGTTGATGCCATAAAAAATAAGATAAGTAGTGCCAAAAAACCTAAAACTTGAAACGGGAAATTTGTGAGAGATCCATAATCCATGTTAGACGTAAATAGGGAGTAAATTGGATTGACATTACCTAAAGCATGAAATTGAAACATAGAAAAACCACCATGAATCAATGCCGCGATAAACATGCTTACACCTAAATGTCTACGGTTATAAAGTATAGGCAGGACATTGGTGTTTAATCTTGCTAATGGACCAATGATTAAAATAATATGAAGCATTATGATTGCTAAAGACCCAAAGGCTCTAATAACTAATGTTTCTATACTGGTTTCAGAATTAAATATTAAAGTTATTGTAGCAAACAAAATGATATATAGTAGCATGCTTGCTACAATTATTTTATCGTAAGTTTTCTTGTGCTTATTCCAAAGTACTAATTGATAATCTAATCCCATTAAAACGAAAATTTAGTTATTTCTACGTGTTTCAAATCATCATAAATAATGATTCCCTTAGGTAGATTATTAATATTGAAATTATAAATACCTGCTGTTGTTAGCTGTCCGATAATAATAGTTTTGTTGCCTTTTTTATCCATTTCGTAAACTACAGCTGATGTGTTTTTTAAAGTAGATTTTAAAATGATTTCGATATGGCTTTCAAAAAGAGACGCTTTTATAATATCATTTTCAAAGGATTTGAGACTATCCTTTTTTGAACCTTCAAATGTTGATGATGTACTGTTTTCCGAAGAAAAAATATTTAAATCTTTTATAGCAAAAACCATAACTACAGGAATTACGATTGCTAATAATAGCCAAATATATTTATGTGCTTTTCTTTGTCCAGAAGTCATACTAAGTCGTTTTAGATTTAAATAATTTAGACATTAAAAATGGCCATGTTGCAATGACACCTGGAAATAATAGAATACGTACTTTCTTTCTAGTGTCTTGCATTAAAGGGTCTATTTTCGATGCTCCTTTAAAGAGGAAGTATAAACCGAAAATGAATCCTATCACAAAGTAAATGCCTAGAATTGCTAAAAATATAGTGATGATTGTTTCCATATTATATCAAATTTCCAAATAAAGCATGACAGCCAACAAATGCGATCACTGATAAAATAATTCCTATTAAAAAAACATTAAACGATTTACGAAGTAATTTAAATTTACGATCAATCGTTTTTCCTAAATGATAGGTGTCTTTCGCTATGGTTTTATATAACTCATCGCCTTCATTCATTAGATTGGTAATGTTACTTACGTACTCATCTTCTTCCATGTCTTGAAAGTTACCATAAAACATTAAGTTTTTCGCTTCACTTTTTCCATGAACTAGTTCTGGTCGTGTTGCAAAAATGGCAAAGGTAATTGAAGCTAAATTAGTAATCAATATCATTATTATGGGATAAATAAGATGAGGATCATTACTCAGTTGACTCATCACAGTACCTAGAATCAATGATAAAATTAAAGCATTAATAGATATTAAAATATTTGATTTTGTATCTATCATTGTATTTAAGGTATATTGATTTTTAGACAATAATCTAAATAATGTTTCTACACCACGTTCAGATCTAGGTGCGACTTTAGCAAGCTTCTTTTTTAGTTGTTTTAAAGCGTCTTTATCAATATTTAATTCATCCATTAAATACTTGTCTTCTGCTTTTTCTTTTAATTTGTCGCTCATTTGTGATTTTTAAAATAGATTGGTTCTAAGAATATAATTTTTTTACAACTTTACCAATACTTAATCCTTGTACAATAATCGAAAACAATACTATAATATAGGTGATATGTAGTATTAAATCTCCCGAAAGTTCGTCATTCAAACTTAATGCTAGTGCGATGGAAATACCACCACGCAAGCCTCCCCAAGTTAAAATAGCAACCGTTTTAATTGGTTTTTTTTCTTCGTGTTTTAGTAATGAATATGGTAAAATTACTGAGACAAATCTTGCTAGAAGCACAATTAGAATCGCAAGGATGCCTAGTAAAATATAACTTGTATTAAAATCTAATAAGTGAATGGCAAGGCCAATGAGTACAAATAAAATGCCATTAAAAACATCATCTAAAATTTCCCAAAAAGAATTGATGGCTTTTTGAATAGGGCTTTTATCTTCATTAACGTTTACTTTGTTCCCTATATACAAACCAGCAACTACCATTGCTAATGGTGCTGAAACGTGTAACATAAATGCACCTGCT
This sequence comes from uncultured Psychroserpens sp., assembly GCA_905479815.1. Taxonomy (GTDB): domain Bacteria; phylum Bacteroidota; class Bacteroidia; order Flavobacteriales; family Flavobacteriaceae; genus Psychroserpens. The sequence goes on along the minus strand of CAJQOA010000146.1, from coordinate 10,168 downwards.
GTTCCTCCCATTACTACAGCAAGTGTAATCATTACTGCTAATTGAGGGTTGCCTTTTAATGACTGAATAAATTTTAAGCCAAGAAAACCAATGACTAATCCGTACACTAATCCGCCAACAGCTTCTTCTAGAAAGAGTGTGCCAATTTCTGTACTTAATTCTGTAGCGTTTTGCTCTCCCATTGCTGTTGCAATTAATAATATTCCAGAAAAAACAACAACGCCAATGCCATCGTTAAATAAGGATTCTCCTTCTATTTTTATGCCTAAGCTTTTAGAAATGTTTGCTTCTTTTAAAATTGCCATAACAGCAATTGGATCGGTAGGTGATATTAACGCACCAAATAAAAGTGCATGTAAAAAAGGTAATTTTAAACCAATTAATTGTGCACCAAAAAAGACTAAGCCTCCAACTAAAAATGTAGAGATGAGAACACCTAATGTTGCAAATAGAAAAATTGATTTCTTTTCTTTTGCAAGTGTTCCAAGATTAACGTGTAATGCGCCCGCGAACAATAAAAAACTTAATATACCATCAAGTAATAGTGTTTTGAAATCTGCATTAACAATAATGTCACAAAAAAATCTGTAAAATTCAGGAAAAACAGTTTCACTTAATGTAATAGGAATGATTAAGATTAAACTCAAAATCATTAAACCTATAGTCGTTGGTAATTTTAGCCATTTATAGTTTATATAATTAAAAAGTGCTGCAATTGTAAAGATTATACTGAATGATTCGAACATTTAATCTGATTTTGTGTTAATATATTTTCCTACAAAAACACCAATAACAATTGCTAAATAAAATTGACCAATTATATTTAAAACTAGTGTTAACGATTGTGCTGGTGCTGTTAAAGGAGTAATGTCACCATACCCTACAGATGTTATACTGATAAAACTGAAGTAGTAAAAACTATAGCCAGAGAACCCTTTGGTTAATTGAAAAGAACTTGCATCTAAAAAATGAACAAATTCAAAAAGCACACCACCAATAATACCTAAATAGAGAAAACCTAAAATAGGACCTAAAATAAACTGGAGATTAACTTCTTTTATCTTTAAGAGTTGTCTAATTAGTATAAAACAAAAACATCCAAACAATAAAAAAGAAAGTACCAGTCTACAAATTAAAAGTGTTTGAGAATTGCTATCAGAGAATTCTAACCAAATAGCTACAAGTGTTAGAAAACCTAAAAGGTATGTAATAAGTTTAGCTAATTTTTTTGTAGCAATTAATGAACTGCTTAAAATAACTATGGTGTAATTTATAACAATAATATAAGCTGGATTAAAACTAGTTACTGCTGTATGAATAGGTGTTAATAGAAAACTAAAAACGCTTAATAAAGAAATAAGATATTTATATTTTTCCAGGTATTTCATTATTGATTAAATTTTGAAAAAGAATTGTTTTTTCATTTCTTTTAACTTTTACTCCAATTACTTTCAATTTTGCAACCACTGGTTCGCAATAAACCTAAAATGGGACAACGGACATCTACTTTTTGACCTAGTGTCTTAAGTTGTTCATTTGTTAAGTCACCTGATACTATAGCATCTAGTCGTACATTTTTATAACTACCATTTGAATTGTCTGATGTGCCCATAAAACCAGATAGGTCAAGATCAATCTCAACTTTAATGTCAACTTGTGTAACGTTTATGGAGAGCTCCTCAGCGACTACTTGAGACTGTTCATTTTGACAACCAGCCAACGATGCTATGAAAAGTTGCATTGGGTTAGGCCCAGTATTTGATCCACCATCTTCAATGGGTTCATCTGTTTTAAGAGTCCATTCTGTATCTGTTATGGTGATTTTAGTAGGCCATCCTTTTCCATGTGCTTCTGCTTTAAAGGTTTCTAAATGTGAATTTTCCATTTTTAATAATCTATGTTAGTTATGTCTACTTTAAATCAGTTTTCGGCTTATTCTGTGTTTCAATTTATATCAATGATGCGTCTGTAATTATTTCTAATAATGCAGGACCATTATGTGCCTTTAATTGCTCTAAAGCTGGGAGTAATTCTTCTTTTTTTGTGACTCTAATCCCTAAAGCGCCGCAATTTTCAGCATATTTTGCAAAATTCACATTGTGTAAAGACGTTTTCCATACATCAAGTTCGGCTGCTTTTTGTTCTTTAGATATTTTGCCTAATTCTGAATTATTCAATAATACGTGCTTGATATTCATATTGTATTTTACCAAGGTCATCATTTCACCTAAATACTGCCCAAAACCACCATCTCCAGAAACCGACCAAATAGGCCTGTCTTTACCTTCTGCTGCCCAAGCACCCATTGCTGCAGGTAATGAAAAGCCTATAGAACCTAAATAGCCTGACATTAAAACAGATTGGTTTTTAGGTTCAAAATAGCGTCCAAAAGAATACGTGTTATTTCCAACATCTACTGCAATTACTGCATTGTCTGGAACTACTTTATTCATCGCTTCAAAAACAGCAATAGAACTTAAGCCTACTTCACTTTCATCTTTTAGGCGACTTGCCTTTTCTTCATTCCAAATCGTCCAACGTTTTGCAATTTCTGGACGTCTGTCTTCAGTATTAAGTTTTCCTTCTGTTTGTTCTTCAATTAGAGTCAATGTCTCAGAAATTTCTCCCCAAAGCGCTGCATCAACTTTATGAAACTTACTCAATGCTGTTGGGTCATAATCTACTTGTATGATTGGCTTTTTAGGTGTGATTCCTGTATGATTTGAGAACGATGCACCAAATACAATTAGTAAATCACTTTCGTTCATAAACCAAGAAGCAATAGGTGTTCCGCTTCTTCCTAATACACCACAGCCTAAATCATGATGATCAGAAATTTGCCCTTTTGCCTTAAACGTTGTAATTATTGGACAGTTTAATTTTTCAGCGAAAGCAGTAATGGATTTCATGTGAAAACGTGCGCCATGTCCAACAATTATTGCTGGCATTTTAGAGTTGGATAGCATATCGACTGCTTTTGCAACCATTTGTCTTGGAGGCGAAATGTTCATAGGTGTAATTCGACCTTCTGGTGTCTGCGCTTTTTCGCCTTTTGGCTTAACCATAAAAGCGACTTCATCTGGAAATGTTATATGTGATACATCTCTATTTAGTAAAGCACTTTTTATAGCTAAACTCATCAACTCACTATGTTTAGAGTTTTGATGAACGCTATGATTAAAGTTAGCTACGGTTTGAAACGCACCAACTAAGTCTACTTCTTGAAATGCTCCAGTTCCTATGACTTGTGTGTTTACTTGTCCAGAAATAACTAACATAGGAGAACGATCTACTTTAGCATCCCACATTCCTGTATACATATTTGTTGAACCTGGTCCTGCAATACCAAAACAAACAGCAGGTCTGCCAGTTAGTTTACCATAAGCTGAGGCAGCAAATGCAGCTGCACCTTCATGACGAATTCCAAAAAACTGAAATTTCCCTTGTTCTTCTTGACGCATCATGGCATTGGCAACTCCTAAATTTGAATGACCTACCATGCCAAAACCAGTATTGACTCCCCAATTTACCATGGTTTCAATCATCACATCAGATATAGTGTCTTGATGTTCTTCCTCTTCTTCAATGGCTACAAAAATTTCATCCCCTTCTTGTTTTACATCAAAAGTTTGTAATCCATCATCGAATCCTCCAGGTGACATTCCTGTACAAGGATCGTAATCCCAGCCGTGCCATGGGCAACGTAACATCCCGTTTTCAATAGAACCCTCTCCTAAAGGACCACCTTGATGCGGACAGCTATTATCTAATGCTGAAAACTTACCTTCGTAATGCGTTAAGCAAATGCCTTGATGGCCAGCAGTAACTGTTTGCACACGACCTTCAGGTAATGTCTTTTTGTCTTTTAGTACACTGTACCATTTTTTGGTTGTTGCCATGTTTTTAGTTTTTGTCAAATTTTGAATTGAATTGATCTTGTCGTATACTAACTGCTCGATATGAATATTTTATCAAGAAAAATAACCCTAAAAGCATAATAACAATGCCCAAAACACTTATGTATTTAGCACTGCTTTCTATTGTTTTTAATTGTAAACCACCTATTAATCCTGAAATTGCTAGACAGGCCACTGCTATGTAAAAAAACACCATGGTGAGGTTTAAGGTTTTAAGCTGTGCTAATTTCCGGAGAATAATAGAATCGTCTTTGGACTGCTCATTTATTAAACCGTTTAATTCATTGCTTAAAGTTACCATAAGGTTAGTGGTTGATAAGATTAACAAACCTATACCAGGCACTATTGTTATGGGTAAATACCAGTTTTCCATTAGAGTATTCCTGCGTAATTAATTCCTGTTAATTTATGCATGTCTGTATCGAATGTTGATAAATCGTTATGATTAAATTTGGTAACATTGTCATAACCACAAGACCTTGCAACGACCTTTATTAAATCATTAGTAGCATCAAAAAAGTTATGTAATTGTTTAGCCGAAGAATCAATAATTAGCCTACTTCGTAATGATTCTTTTTGAGTAGCGATTCCAACTGGACAATTATTAGATCCGCACGCACGCATTCCTAAACAACCAATCGCTTGTAATGCCGAATTTGACACTGCAATGGCGTTTGCACCTAGCATCAATGCTTTTGCAAAATCTTCAGCAACACGCAATCCTCCAGTAATAACTAGTGTAACATCTGTTGCTCCAACTTTATCCATATATTTTCTTGCTCTTGCTAATGCAGGAATAGTTGGCACATTTATATGATCTCTTAAAATAGTTGGGGCAGAACCTGTTCCTCCACCTCGACCATCAAGGATGATATAATCAACACCAACATCAAGCGCAAATTGGATATCCTTTTCAATATGACTTGCAGCAATTTTAAACCCTATAGGAATTCCTCCTGTACGTTCACGTACTTTATTAGCAAATACTTTAAAGTCTTCAACAGTATGAAAGTTAGGGTTTGCTGCAGGAGAAATAGCGGTTTCCCCTTCTTTAAGCCCACGAACCTTTGCTATTTCTGCACTTACTTTACTTCCTGGCAAATGACCACCAGTTCCAGTTTTTGCACCTTGACCACCTTTAAAATGAAAGGCTTGAACATTGTCTAATTTATCCCATGAGAAACCAAATTGTGCAGATGCTAATTCGTAAAAATATCTTGAGTTGCTCGCTTGTTCTTCTGGTAACATGCCACCTTCACCAGAGCAAATACCTGTTCCAGCCATTTCCGCACCTTTACTTAATGCTATTTTTGCTTCACGTGATAAAGCTCCAAAACTCATGTCACTAACAAACAAAGGCATCTCTAATTCTAATGGTTTTTTTGCATTAGGACCAATCACAATCTTAGTCGCTACTGCTTCTTCATCTAATAAAGGCCTTGATGCTAATTGTGCTGGTAAAAATTGAATATCATTCCATTTAGGAAGCGTATTTCTATCGACTCCCATGGATGCTGAAAACCCATGATGCCCAAGGTTTTTTAGCCCATTTTGCGCAAGCTCTTTTATATAACCAGTATAAGGCTCTGTGTCTTCTGGATGTGTATCTGCATAAGCGCCTAAATATTCGTCGCGATTAAAAGGTTGCGGGCTATTTACTAAATAAGCATCAATTTCAAACTCATCAACCAGTAAGTCATCACCTTCAATCTTGGTAGAGAATTTATGCAATACTTCTTTGTTATTGTATTCTGAGACTCCAGAATCTACTCTGTAATCCCAACCATGAACACCACAAATAAGGTTGTGGCCATCTACGTGACCGTCTGACATTAATGCACCTCTGTGAAGACATCTTCCGTAGAGCACAGAAATATCATCATCAAATTTCACAACAACCAAATCTAATCCATTCACAAGAGCGTGTTCTGGTTGTTTGTTTTTCAATTGGCTTACTTGAGCAATTATAATTGGTTTTTTCATGTGTTTGATTTTGATTTAATGTGTATTATTTTAAGAATAATTAAACTACTGAATAGCAGTAATGAATAAAAGCACATAGGAGTGCCTGATGCTGTTTTTGGACATTCTGCATGTCCTGTATATTGCATTATTGAAGCGATTAAAGCAATACTTCCTGCTAATCCTGTAAACAAAAAATATAAGGTATTCCATTTTTGTAAGAGATGTGCTATAAGCGGAATAAGAAAACAAATTAGGATAACAAGACACATTGGTATGTGCATGATTTTAGGACAGCCTTCTCCTGTTTTAAGCTCTTCAATGACTAATCCTCCAGCGCCTAATAGTCCTATAATTAGGATGATGAAAATGCTATATTTTAATATCTTTTCTTTCATGTACGAATAAGTGACTACTTAAGCTTTTAAATATTTATTTCACTGTTTTCTTCGGAAATGTCAATATCCAAATTGATGTTTTTAACTTCAGATCTCAGATCAATGATGCTATTTATTTTAGGGTTAGTTATACTAATTTCTTTATCATTTGCTAGTCTAATTTTAATATTGGAAACCGTTGATTCTTTACCTAACCCAAATTGAAGTAATGCAGTTTGATCACTAGCTAAGCCTTCACCAGTTACTAACCATTCAGTAAGTTTTTTTGTAGGTGTTGTTACTGTTACTTTAGCGCCTTGAGAATTTACGTATTCTCCTAGGTCTACTTGTATAAAGTTATTAGTGCCTCCTTTATTTATATAGGCTAAAGAAGGTGTGTCAATATTTACCCAAATCATATCTAGATATCCATCTAGATTAAAATCACTCACTAAAGAGGTAATTGCAAAATGGGGGTTTATAACACCACTTCTTTCTTCCGTAGGAGCAAAAGTCCCATCTTCTTTTTGAATTAATAACCTGCTTGGTAATCTAAATAACTTATTAGGTGCTAAATCAACATAATTCTCTGCTACCATTAGATCTTGAAGTCCGTCATTATTCATGTCAGCAAAAGTGCAACCCCAAGAAAATTCGTAATCTGCAATTTTAGTTTCTTTGGCAGTATCTGTAAATTTAAAGTCCCCTTCATTTTTAAATAGTATCCATTTTTCATTAAATTTTGAGGCGTCTTTTATGTCTCCTTTGGCCAAGATTCTAGGTAACGTACTACCTGTATTAGAGAACATGAAATCTACGAGTCCGTCATTATTGTAATCACCAACGGCTAATCCCATAGGATAGGCAAACTTTTTAGTTAATGGGTTAGGCTTTATTGTATATGTTAAGTCACCGTTGTTTTTGTAAGTTCTTGCTTCACCAGTATCATGAACCACTACTAAATCTAACCACGAATCATTATCAATATCAACAAAAACACCTTGAAACGTATTATGAACATAATCTAAACCTGCTTGTTTTGTAATGCTAACATAATTTTCATTTCCAGTATTTAAAAGTAGTTCGCTAGTAGAACCATAATTATAATCTTCAAAAATGGTTTGCCCTTCCATTAATTCTTTTTTAAGATAGGTTGCTAAAAAAATATCTAAGTCGCCATCTTTATCAATGTCTCCAACAGTTATACCAGCTGGAGTTGATTTTTCATTTATTGGTGTGTCAATTTTCTTAGATGTGAATATTCCATTCGTATTATAATAAATAGTTAATCCATCTTCTCTGCCGACAATTAAATCAGAAAACCCATTGTCATCAAAATCTGCAGAAACAGCACCAACAGTAGTTACTGTATTTCCTTTTTTTGGTAGGCTGACTTCAGAAGAAATATCAACAAATTTATTGTCTCGATAAGCGAAAATGACATCCTCTTGATGCATTCCTCCTCCAAAAAACACTTCGTCAATATTATCATTATTAATATCTATTAGTGCAGCAGGTGCAATAGGTAGAGATTTTTCACTATTGTATTGATGTTTAAAATCTAAAGTTATTGATTCAAAAACAGGAATTTTCTCTTCTGATATTGAGATGTCATACTTATTTGAAACGGAATCTCTCCAGAAAAAACCAAGCACTAAGATTATTAGAAAGCCAATTAAGACTCCAGCTATTTTTAGAATTTTTTTAAGCATTTCGTTGAGTTTTTTCGTATTTGTTAAGTTGATATAATGATAATCCGAAAAGAATAAAGTGTGTTACGTTCATGGCTATAGGAGCCAAATGCTTTGCTAAATCTTTTGCCCAAAACATCGTTGAGAATACTAATAGCAAAATTATAATTGGATTAAAAATAGCCATCCATTTCTTGTAATAGGTGCCTCCTTTTAAAATGGCAATGACAAAGACTAAAGATAGTGTTGCAATAACAATACGTAATGCTTGTACTAATACCTCCATATGATTTGTATAATGCCCTAAGAGGTTCTGGTAAGTTGACGTTTCTATGGAGTCTTTTAAATGAACAATATTTCCAATAGAAGCTCTAGAACCTATCCAAATGCCACCAATAGCAAAAGCTATAAAACCAATAGCTAAAACAAGTCTTGCTAATGTTTCATTTCCAGATTTGAGCATTCTATAGATGTGTAGATATCCAGCAAAATAGAACGGTAAACCTATTACTGCTAAAAAATGTCCAATAGTAAGGTTCTCTAAAGGGACGAATTTAAAAAACTCATAGGCTTCAGAATGTCCTAAAATATTTAAAGAATAATGTAAAAAGTATTCACCAAGGCCAACTAAAACAGAAGCAATAAGACCAAGGTATCCTAAAATTTTGGTGAGTTTCATTGTGTTGTTGATTAGTTAGTTTTTTGTTTGTCGAAATATGTTAAAATTACTTTCAGTGCTATATATAAGAACAGGTATTACTATACTAACATCTCTTCATTTAGGTTTTGTTCTTTGAATAAGAAATGAATTGCGTATTATAATCGATTGCTCCATTTTTTCGCATTGAACTTAATATATTGCTAACAGTTTGTCTCGATGTATTAGTTAGATTTGCTATCTCTTTATGTGATAATAGATTTTTTGCCACAATTTGATTTGATTCATTTTCTTCGCCAAACTCGTCTATATATTCCAGAACGAATTCTTTAATTCTTGTCGCACTATCTTTATATAATAAATCATGAAGTCTTCGTTCTAGTTTTCTTATCCGTAATCCGTAAACTTTTAGAATACCATTTTTAAGTGATTTATGCTTTTCCATTAGCTCTTCCATTTGTTCAGAATCTATATAACAAATAACGCAATCCTCTAAAGCATAAGCAACTTCCTCTGTAGCTACTTCTTTATCAAAAAGAGCCAATTCGCCAAAAATGTTACCACGCTTTATTATATATTTTACAGTATCGTTTGTAGTGTTTACAATTTTCACACTACCTCTTTTTAGGAAAAATACGCTGTCTTTATGGTCTTCTGAGAGCTTAATAGGCTCTCCTTTTTCAATATTATCCATTTCCAAAATCTCGCAGATTTTCATCATATTGAGCATTCCGAGTTTTTTAAAAAGGTTGAACCCTTCTAAAAACCAGTATTTTGTGATTGCTTTCAAATAGTTGTAATTAGTTGACAAGTAAAGATAGCTAATTTAACAGTTGTAGAATGAGATTAGTTTTTGGATACTTACTTTAGGCGACAAGTGAGTTCTTTAATCAGTTTATATACTATTGAAATTATAACTTTTTGGGCATAAAAAGGTGTTCCTAATCACGCAGTAATGTGATAGCTGTTATTTAAAAAAGAGATGAAAAAAGGAAGTTCTAGAACAGCCCGTTAATTTGAGCATCAATCTTATTAATGATGCCTCCAAGATCTTCTGGATTTGCAACAAAGTCAAGGTCGTCAACATCAATAATTAACAAATTACCCTTATCGTATTTAGTAATCCAGGCCTCGTAACGTTCGTTAAGTCTACTTAGGTAATCAATGCTTATAGAGTTTTCGTAATCACGACCTCTTTTATGAATTTGAGCAACTAAATTTTGAATTGAACTACGTAAATAAATCAATAAATCTGGGCCTTCAACAAAACTTTCCATTAAATCAAATAGCGAACGGTAATTTTCAAAATCGCGATTAGTCATTAATCCCATAGCATGAAGGTTGGGAGCAAAGATATGTGCGTCTTCATAAATCGTCCTGTCTTGGATAATATCTTTACCACTTTGACGAATTTGTGATACTTGACGAAATCTACTATTCAAAAAATAGACTTGTAAGTTAAAACTCCAACGTTCCATCTGATTATAAAAATCATCTAAATATGGATTATCAACCACATCTTCTAATTGTGGTTCCCATCTATAGTGTTTAGCTAGTAACTTG
>CAJQOA010000145.1 GCA_905479815.1 uncultured Psychroserpens sp. | reverse complement strand
AATATATTCGTCTTTATCATCAAAACCTCTATCCCAAGAGATAATTTTGTCTTCCATGATTTCAACTTCGCTAGTTGCATAAGAAGCTCCATAAAGTGAACTTGCACATGTTTTGTCTCCAGTTTCACCTTGATAAAAATTTGATTCTATTCGTTTTAAAACAACATCGCATCCTTCTTTTTTTGTCACATTGTCCAAAAAGAGTGTATCAAAAGCTTCAGGGGATTTCCATTTGCCAATCCAAAGCGAATCGTTTTCAATGGTGTAAATAGCAGAGCTGTATAGACTATCATTTAATTTTGTGACTTCATAAATGCGTTGCCTGTATGGTTGGTCTTGTTTAGTGCTAAGTGCTTGTTCAACATAAAGAAAATTTCCTCTGTCTTTCCAGATTGGATACATATGTAACGAAATATTAAAATAGGTAGAATCTACTTGTGATTGTATTTCAGAATCAAATGACCCTTGCATTAATGAGAATAATTCGGGTAAGTGATTTGAACTTGCTTTTTCTTTGGAACTTGCTGTTTTGTTTTTGCAACTAAAAAGAGAAATAAGAAGACAGGAAATTATAAAATAACGCATTATGATTGGTTTTGAATGTGAATATACCAAAAATAATAATATGTAATTTAATATTTAAAAGGGATTAGTTTTTTGGCTCAATCTTAGGAAGTTCAACATAGAATTTAGTACCTATTCCTGGTGTGCTCTCCACCCAAATTCTACCTTTGTTAAGCTCTACTAATTCTTTACAAATTGTTAGACCTAAACCTGTACCTTTTTCGTTACTAGTTCCTCTTGTTGTGTATGTTCCACTTTGGAATAGTTTATCTATGTTTTCTCTAGAAATCCCAACACCTGTATCTTCAATGCAAATTAAACTTTTGCCATTATGATCAGAGTTTGATACTGTAATAGAATCACCAACTCGTGTGAATTTAACAGCGTTTGTAATTAAATTCTGGATGACGATTTCAATCATACTTCTATCAGCATAAATAAAATCTCTTCTAGATTCATCAATAAGGATAATACGCTTTTGTTCAACTTTTTGTTCAACTAAGCTAATCTTGTTTTTAAAGATGTCCTGGATATTAAAGAGTTCTGCTTTTGGTTCTAAATTTTGCATTTGAGATTTAGACCAATTTAAAAGGTTATAGAGAAGTTGTGATGCACTATCTGCGTTTTCACTAAGCTCTGGCACTAAATCGTAAAACTCTTCACGTGAAATGCTGTCTTCCTTAAGTAGGTCTATAAAACCTTTAATAGAAGAAATAGAATCTTTTAAATCATGTGATACAATTGAGAACAATCTATCTTTTACATGATTTACTTCTTCAAGATGTTTAGTTTGTTCTGCAAGTTCCACATTCTTCAATGTGATTTCTTTATTCTTTTCTTGAAGTTCTAGGTTAAATTTTAAAGTGTTTTTACGTTTAAGGTATATTAATAAAAGTATAGTTGAAACAATTAAAAATGCAGCTCCTAAGACATATGAAGACGCTTTAAGCTTTTTAAGATAAGTTGCTTTTTCTTCTTTGTCTTCTTGTATCGCTAGTGTGTTGAAATCTTTAATTTCATCTAAAGGTTCAACTTTTATTGGTTTTGTTATGACAGGAATTATTGGTTGGTTTTCTTTATCAAGTTCACTTTTTAATGTGAAATATTTTCCTTGCCAGAAAAATGCGTTTTGAAACTTACCATTAATAGAATCAAGTTCTTTATGTAATTTGTAATTTTTAAGAAGTTCTGATTTGTTGTCAATTTCATTAGCGATAGTATAAGCCTCATCAACTTGAATCGCAGCTGTTTTTAATTTGCCTTGCTGAATATTTAATTCACCTACAGCATTAAGTGCTCTTAAAATACCATCGTTATTTTTAATTTTTCTATTAAATTTTAACCCTTCAACTAAATACTCACCAGCTTTGTCATAATCTTTAAAGCGTAAGTACTCCGCTCCAATACGAGGCAAAATTTCACCTTTAAGTGTTTGATCTGTTCTAGGGTTAAGAAGTTTTAGTACTTTCTCATAATATTCAATAGCTTTTCTATGTTCTTTTCTTTCAGAATATAAGGTTGCTATATTACGAGTTGATGTTTTTATACCAATGCTATCTCTTAATTGTTCTCTTACAGCGAGTGCTTTAATATTAAACTCTAAAGATTTATCAATTTGATTGGTATTATAGTAAGCTTCAGCAAGGTTATTATAAGCAGAGCTTAATTCATCTTTAAGATCTCTTGTTTCAAAGGTTTGTATTGCAGATAATGAGTTTTGTAAACCAACACCATAGTTACCACGCTTAATTTCAATTAACCCAATACTATTGTTTACTTTGGCAATTCCTAATGTATCTCCTAATTGACTATAATATCTACGAGATCTATTATATCCATCAATGGCATTGTAGTAATCGTCGTTGTGAGCATAAATTAAAGCTTTGTAGTAGTTGACATCAGCAATACCCTTAGTGTGATTTAGAAATTTAGATAAGCGTTCTGTGTTGTCAATATAAGTAAGGGCTTTTTTATAACTCTTAGCATTGTATAGCGCTTTAACTAAACGTAAAGAAGTTTCAACCTTAGAGGAGTCTTGTTTTTGATAAGCTAATTCCACAGTAAGGCTATCGATCTCATTTGTTTGTGAAAAACAAAAAAGCGAAGCACATAAAACAGCTAAAGTCATTAACTGCTTCATACCTTAATTAGGGTATTAATAATTGCAAAATTATTTTTACACGAAACATCCTTTGTAGTTAGGTAGTTAGAGTGCTGAAATAATAATGTCAATCTCAATAAGGATTGATTATTAAGTTTCATCAACGTTTGGGACTTTGATTAATAGCAACTCAAAAATGTACAAAATGGTTCTTAAAGCCTAATTTATAGGTTTTAATACCTATAAATTAGTTAAAGTGAATCTTGAAAATTTTAAAAACATCGACGAATAGAT
>CAJQOA010000144.1 GCA_905479815.1 uncultured Psychroserpens sp. | reverse complement strand
TTTAAGTCATACAATGTTGAAATGTTTTCGGAATTACTTTTTGCCACCTCTAAACTCTCTGGTAAGAAATTAAAAAAAACACCGAATATAGAACCTCTATTAATCATATAGTAATAGAAATTACCGTTCATAAACTGATTTGACATCAGTTTTTGCATAACAGAAGTTATAACAACTACAAACAAAAGAACTTGCATGTTCTTCAAAAGGATATCATGACGCTTATGATAGTTAAAAACTATAATTGCAAGCACCATAAACATTAACATGAAATGGTGGTTTGCTACCCAGAAATATGAAAAACAAAGATCTAAAACTAGAAGTACAAAAAAGACAATCCAAATGATAGGATGCTTCGTTTTTTTGCGAACTAAAAACCAAATCAAAAGCCCAACAAAAAGAACAGGTATTTTAAATAAACGTTCATTTTCAGCCATAATAAACACATACGCTCCAAGCATCAAGAGTAGTAATTTAGTAGCGAGCTCTATTTTATCACTCAATTGATCTTTTACATCTAACCAATATGTCATAGGTCTGATTTTTTTAAATAAATTTCATCAATCAATTCTCTAGAATAAATACCATTTTTTGAATTGACAATTGGCTTCCATATTTGTACATGAATACTGTCTTTACCTGTCGTCTTTAAAACAAGCTTGGCTGCTTTCTCAAGATTATCGTTGTTAGGCATTAACATTAAATAGCCAAAAGTGCTTTTCATCTCTGAATTGTCTATTAATAAAGAATCGACAGACATACCAGGTATATATATTTGATTATAGTAATAATGGATTTCAGTGTACATACCATATCCTCCACCTTTCCATTTATTGAGTTTTTTCGTATTCACAAAAAAGAGTTGAATGACAATAACAATTACTGCAAGACTAGGAATACCATATTTTAAGAAAGCCTCTTTTTTTCTGTTAGACATGAGATATAATTGGGTTACTAAGATATATAAACTGAGTAACTTTTTGTAATAAGCCTCATAACTTTCTATTTATTTATAATATCGAAAAGCCATCATACCTATAGATGGTATTGCAGTTTCTTCTAAAGTATCTTTAAATTTATAAGTTTTTTTGAAATCAATTGCTTAATAAGAGTTTGGAATTATTAACAAATCTAATGACAATAGCCAATATTTAAATTTGTAGTACATACGTAAGTTGTTGTTTTTTATTTCGACATAAAAAACAGAAAAAAAACCTTAATTTTATAATATGAAAAAGATCATAACATTACTTACAATTGTTTTGTTTTTTAACTGTAATTCTTCAGCACAAAAAAAAGAAAGCAAAACACAAAACGTATTTCCTATTAGTAAAACAGAGGCTGAATGGAAGAAAGAATTATCTAACGAAGCTTATTATGTATTGCGTCAAGAAGGAACCGAACGCCCTTTTACAAGCAAATTAAATAAAGAATACCGTAAAGGCACATTTCATTGTGTTGCTTGTAATACGCCTTTGTTTAAAAGTGAACATAAGTTTGATTCTGGTACTGGATGGCCAAGTTTTGATAGAGAAATTGAAGGAAACGTTGCTTATGGTTCAGATAATAAATTAGGCTATAGTAGAGATGAAGAGCATTGTGCCACTTGTGGTGGTCATCTTGGTCATGTTTTTAATGATGGTCCAAAAAAGACAACTGGAAAACGTCACTGTATTAATGGTGTCGCTTTAAAGTTTGTGCCTGAGCTATAGATTTATAATCTATAGCGTTTTAAATAGCGATATAATTTCTAACTATAATAAAGTATAGTTTCATAGAAGTTGTATCGCTATTTTTATGGCATAAATTCAAACTCATGGAAAACTCATATCTATCAAGTGTCATCAAACAATTTGAATACTACAAATTACTTGGTGATAAAACGATTGGTCAATTAACTTTAGAGGAACTCAAACATGAATTCGTAGAGGGCTCAAACTCTGTTGCTATAATTGTTAAGCACATTGTTGGCAATATGCTAAGTCGCTGGACCAATTTTTTAACTGAAGATGGCGAAAAAGAATGGAGACATCGTGATAGTGAATTTGAAGACACATTCCAAAACAAAGAAGAACTACTCGCCTATTGGAACAACGGTTGGGAGTGTTTATTCGAGGCCATTAACCCATTGTCTTCAAGCGATTTAAATCGCATCATTTATATTAGAAACCAAGGCCATACAGTTACCGAAGCTATAAATCGTCAATTAGCGCATTACGCTTATCATATTGGACAGCTTGTTTTTCTTGGGAAATTAACCAAAGGAAAAAATTGGGAATCCTTGTCTATCCCTAAAGGACAATCAACAACTTACAATAAAGAAAAATTCAGTAAAGAAAAAGGGCGTAGACATTTTACAGATGACCTTTAATATTACAATTTGGTTTTGTACCTTCGTAACCTTAAAATTAAGACAAAAATAGACTCATGAGTAAATACGATATTATAGTACTTGGTAGTGGTCCTGGAGGCTACGTTACAGCAATTAGAGCATCACAATTAGGTTTAAAAACTGCTGTCATAGAAAAAGAAAGCTTAGGTGGTGTTTGCCTAAATTGGGGTTGTATCCCAACTAAAGCATTACTTAAATCTGCTCAAGTTTTTGAATATTTAAAGCATGCAGAAGATTACGGACTTACAGTAACAGACGCAGGTCATGATTTTGACGCTGTTGTAAAACGAAGCCGTGGTGTTGCAGATGGCATGAGTAATGGTGTTAAGTTTTTGATGAAGAAAAACAAGATTGATGTCATTGAAGGTTTTGGAACACTTAAAACTGGAAAAAAAGTTGAAGTAGACGGAAAAGAATACAGTGCTGATCATATCATTATAGCAACTGGAGCTCGCTCTCGTGAATTACCAAGTTTACCTCAAGACGGTAAAAAAGTTATTGGTTACAGAGAAGCAATGACCTTAGACAAACAACCAAAGAAAATGATTGTTCTAGGTTCTGGAGCAATTGGTGTTGAGTTTGCTTATTTCTATAACTCGATGGGTACAGACGTGACTATCGTTGAATATTTACCAAATGTTGTTCCTGTTGAAGATATTGACGTTTCTAAACAATTAGAACGTTCGTTTAAGAAAAGTGGAATTAAAATTATGACATCTTCGGAAGTTACACACGTAGATACTTCTGGAAAAGGCGTTAAAGCAACTGTTAAAACTAAAAAAGGTGAAGAGATTTTAGAAGCCGATTTAGTATTATCTGCTGTAGGTATCAAATCTAACATAGAAAACATTGGATTAGAAAATGTTGGTATCGCTGTAGATAGAGATAAAATATTAGTTAACGATTACTACCAAACAAATATACCTGGCTACTATGCCATTGGTGATGTAACTCCAGGTCAAGCATTGGCACACGTTGCCTCTGCTGAAGGTATTTTATGTGTGGAAAAAATAGCAGGACAGCATGTTGAAGCTCTTGACTACGGAAATGTACCAGGTTGTACATACTGTTCTCCAGAAATCGCAAGTGTTGGTTTAACTGAAAAGCAAGCCAAAGATCAAGGTATTGATATTAAGGTTGGAAAATTCCCATTCTCTGCATCTGGAAAGGCTAGTGCTTCTGGAGCAAAAGACGGATTTGTAAAAGTGATATTTGATGCTAAATATGGTGAATGGTTAGGATGCCATATGATTGGTGCTGGCGTTACAGATATGATTGCTGAAGCTGTTTTAGGGCGTAAACTTGAAACAACAGGCCATGAAGTATTAAAAGCTATTCATCCTCACCCAACAATGAGTGAAGCAGTTATGGAAGCTGTTGCAGATGCTTATGATGAAGTGATACATTTATAAAAGATGTTTAGACATATAAAAAATGCGGTTTGATTAATTTTCAAATCGCATTTTTTTGTTCTTAAAATTTATAACCTGCTCCTATAAATAAGCCATTTGGAGCAACTTCTGTAAAGCCAATAACAAATTTCATATGAATATCAATAGCGTCAGTAATAGTATATGCTGTTGCAATATCACCTCTTACTTTAAACTTATTAGTAAAGAAATCAAAGAAATAGTTGAGACTAGGACCTGCCAGAAAACTCAATTTATTAGACAATTGAAGTTTAGCATATATTGGTGCGTTAATAAACCTAAAATCGTTTAACTGGATGTATAAAATTTCTGGTTGAAAAGAAACGGTATCATCAATTTCAAAGTTGGCAAAGACGCCTCCGTAATAACCGGCTTCGGTTTCTATGTTATTTCCAAATTCTGCTTCTTTCACCTTAAAGAAGGTGAGATTTAATCCACCTTTAACACCAAAATCCATATTGGATTGTGCGTTAGATTTTAGTATTGAAAAGAATAATGCAAAACTTACTAATGTGATAATATGCTTCATAATGAACTCTTAACGCATTGATGTTATCATTTATTATGCGTCTAAAAAGCTCTGGATTGCCAATTCATAACTCTGTAAGCCAAAACCTAATATAACACCTTTTGCATTTGGCGAAATATATGATTGATGTCTAAATGCTTCTCTAGAGAATGTATTTGATATATGCACTTCAACTACAGGAGTTGTAATGGCTTTTACAGCATCACCAATACCAACAGATGTATGTGTATAAGCTGCAGCATTCAAGATTATTCCATCATAATCAAATCCTATCTCTTGAATTTTATCAATCAACTCACCTTCTATATTAGATTGAAAATGCTCTAGTTTAACGTTGGGAAATTTTTTAACTGTTTGCTCAAAAAATGCTGTAAATGTTAAGTTTCCGTAGATACTAGTTTCACGCTTACCTAAGAGATTTAGGTTTGGTCCATTGATGATGATGAGTTTCTTCATAAAGTAAAGATATTAAAATTTGGGCATAAAAAAAGCCGAAGCATTACTGCTTCGGCTTTAATATGTACTATTAAATTCTTTAATTAGAATTTGTAAGTGATACCAAAGTTAATATCAGATAAATCTAAGTTTAATCCAAAAGAATTAACAGCTTCTGCTCCATCAAAATCAGCTTTAGAACTCGCATAAGATAATGCTCCAATAGATGCTCTTAAAGCGATACAATCTGAAACAAAATAGTTAACACCTGGTGCAACAGCAATTGCAAATGTGTCATTTTTAGTTTCTGTTCCTCCATTAGGCTCAGATTTAGTGTTTACATAAGAAACTCCAGCTCCTAAAGTGAAAGAAAATTGATCACTAGGTGTAAAAAAGTATGTTGCACCTAAACCAGCACCAAACTGAGATTGCTTATCTTCAGCACTTCCAAATTCTTGCTTTGAAGAACCTACTAATAGGTTAAATTCTAAAGCAATGTTTTCACTAATAAAGTAACCAACTGCTGGAGAGAACGATAAGTTGTTAGATTTAGCTTCATCTTGAGATGTGCTATTAAATCCAACTGTACCAGATGCATAAACATCTCCTTGTGCAAAACCACCTGTAGTGTTTTCATCTTGTGCATTTACATTTGATAATCCGAAAACTGCAACTGCAGCCATAAGTAATAATTTTTTCATAATAATTAAGTTTAAATAATTTGAGTTTAAATTTTAAATTGGTCGGCAAACATATAAGTATTTTTTCTTTCTCACAAGAAAAATAACATAATTTTATGCATTTAAACGATTATATCATGTGTTTCAACGGATTAAAATAAAAAAGGAAGCCAATCTGACTTCCTTTAAATTTGTGTCTATTATAGTTTATAAATGAATTGCAAATCCTATTAAGAATTGAAATCCACTCTCATAAAAGTCGTCATTCATTGACACATTGTAACGCGCTTTAGGTTCTATACTTACATTATCTGCAACAAACCAAGCGTAACCACCTTCTAACCCTACATAGGATGGGTTTTCATCAATATCATTGAAACTTGTTCCCGTGTAATCTAGACCAATTGGAAATTGTCCATTGATATAATATTTAGCACCAACTTTGTAATTAAATGAAGACGTTCCAGGACCATCTGCATCAGATCCAGAATACCCTAAACCTACTTTAATAGCAAGATTCTCTTTAATAAAGTAGCCACCTTCTGCTCCAATGGAATACTGTGAATTTCCATCAACTGAAGAAAAAGAGATGGCTGTACTTCCTGTGGTCCAAGACCCTGTATTTGCTTCAATAACAATACTTCCTTCTGAAAGTGCTGTACCATTATCATCTTGAGCATTTACACTCGATAATCCAAAAACTGCAACTGCAGCTAATAACATTAATTTTTTCATAATAAAAAGGTTTTAAATTGATTTCTACAAAAAAAAAGATTTTTTCTGTAGACTATAAAACAGTTTTAATATGTTATTAACATTTTTATAAACAACACGACTTCAATTAATTGATTTTGTGATGTTTAAAAAATTAAGTTATTAACAATTCAGACTATTGTTGTTGTTTAAGAAGTACATGTATTTGTGTAGATTCATTCTTTTTGAGATTGGTCATTGCTTTTATTTTATTGACACCATCATGAATTTCTATTACCGCTGTATTGGTTGTGATTGTACCTACTCCATCAGCAATAACTTCTATAACAGTCTTTTTTGAAATTAAAGGTATTTCAATAGTTTTAATCTCTTTAGAAATACTATATCGTCTCAATACTACAATACCATTAACTTTAATTGAAATAACATCACCATCCTCTTGACCTCCATCATATACTGCAAGTGAAATAGTTTTACTCTTTGAAAAAACACTCGTAACTTCAGATGTCTTCAGTATATTCATATTGAGCTTTTCTAAAAACTTCAAATCTTTTGCTTTTTGCTTGATACTATCTGGTACACGCTTAGATTTATCTATTTTTTTCGTCATCTTATCCATGCGTTTCTCTACATTTTCGGCTGAGTTCAAAAATAATTCTCCACTAATACATTCTTCACCATCTGTAAACAAGCCTTTAAAGGCTCCTTTAAAATATTTAGTTTTACCTGGTTTAAAATAAGTAGGCTCAAAATGTACGAAGCAAAAATCGTCATGAATGACATCAGACTTTGTATATACAATATCATATTCATTAAAAGACAGTTCTCGTGTTGAAGGGTTATATGATCCTTTCAATTTAGATTTTGTTTCATGAGCACCACCAAAATCGGTTATAGAATACCCTTCTACTTTATCATAATTTATATCAAACTTAACTTTATAAGTAATGATTGCGGAATCATTTAATTTTATAGCTCCAATGTATTCACTTGATGCTTGTGCAGATAGCTTTAAGCTTATTAAAAAAATAAAGAGTATTCTTACACTGTTTTTCATGTTATTTTCTTATTATTGTTAGACAAACTTAAACCAATATTATATGAAATTTAAATTTTTACTTTCGTTTTTATTCTTTTTTGGTGCAATCTCTATGAGTCATGCATCATTTCCGGTAAAAAGAACTGTAGCAACAACTGTTACAACAAACATTACTACAACTACAGATGCTGCTGTTGATTCAGCTACTGATGAATTTTATTCGCCAGCTGCTAAAGCTAGTGATGAAAAATGGGTTGCTGTTGCATTATGGGCTTTCTTATGGCCTTTCGCTGCACACAGATGGTATTTAGGATGGTCTATTGGATGGAACATCTTATTTATTGTAACTTTTGGTGGTCTAGGTATCTGGGCAATCGTAGATATTGTAAATATATTAACAGATAATTATTAATATTATTTATGTTATATTAAAATCACCCAGTAAATGGGTGATTTTTTTTTATTATGAAATGGCAAAATGCTCTTAACGATTATAAATATTACCTCAAAATAGAAAGAGGCCTATCAAACAACTCTATTGTTAATTACGAGTTAGATGTAGAGAAACTCATCAACTATCTTGATACTAATAATACTATTTCTATTTCTCCTATAAATATTGATTATAAGCAAGTACAGGCTTTTATTTACGATGCATCAAAACAATTAAATTCTCGTTCTCAATCACGTTTAATCTCTGGTTTACGTAGTTTTTTTAACTATTTAGTTTTTGAAGATTACCGCAAAACCAACCCTTTAGACCAAATTGAGTCTCCTAAAATTGGAAGAAAATTACCAGACACCTTATCCATAAATGACATTGATGATCTCATAAACGCCATAGATTTAACAAAAGAATATAATGGTATGAGAATTGGAGAACGCAATAGAGCTATACTAGAAACATTATATAGTTGTGGACTTCGGGTAAGTGAACTCACAAATTTAAAAATTTCTGATTTATTTTTTGAAGAAGGCTTTATAAAAGTGACAGGTAAAGGCGATAAACAGCGCTTTGTACCTATAGGTCCAAATACTCAAAAGTACATTCTCATTTGGAAAGATATAAGAAATCATATTAATGTTCAACCAGATCATAAAGACACACTTTTTCTTAATAATAGAGGCAAGCAATTGACAAGAGCTATGATTTTCACAATCATAAAAAACCTTGCCAAAGCTATTAACTTAAATAAAGTTATTTCTCCACATACATTTAGGCATTCTTTTGCTACTCATCTTTTAGAAAATGGCGCAGATCTAAGAGCTATACAACTAATGCTTGGACACGAAAGCATTACCACAACAGAGATTTATATGCACGTAGATAGATCACATTTGAAAGAAGTGCTACTAAATCATCATCCCAGAAAATAAAAAAAAAATATTTTAAATTAATAGTGACAATTTTAAAAGAATAGGGTCTTAATAAAAAAGCCCTACAAAATGTTCTTGAAAAGAAAAAAAATTTATCCTCAAAATAATGTTGAGGGTAAAAAAACTATTGATGAAAAAAAGTGGCAAATTGCTCTAGAGAACAGTAATGTTGGCCTTTGGGATTATGATGTAACAAATGGAAAAGTCTTTTATTCTAAAGAATCAAAAGCGATACTTGGTTACAAAGATCATGAGTTAACTAACTCTGTCATGGAATGGAACAAAAGAGTACATCCTGAAGATTTAGAAACTTATTTTAATGATTTTAACACACACATAAATGGCTCTCTAGAGAACTACAGAAATGAGCATCGAATTTTATGTCGTGATGGCAATTACAAATGGGTATTAGATAAAGGAAAAGTTGTTGAAAGCGATTTTAATGGTAAACCTACCCGAATAATTGGAACGCATACTGATATTACTTATAGAAAGAAAAAAGAAGAACAGTCTGAACGCTACCTAGAACTTATAACGAATCAAAATCAAAGGTTACATAATTTCACACATATTGTATCTCATAACTTAAAAACACATATAGGTAATTTTAAAAAATATTTTAGAATTTCTTGACGATACAAATTCCGAAGAAGAAAAAGTAGATTTACTAAATCATTTAAACACTATATCTGGAGCACTTACATCAACAATTGTAGATTTAGATGACATTATTAGTATAAAATCAAAATCAGACTCTAAAGACCTTAATGAGCGAATTAACATTTATAATTGTGCTGAAAAAGTGATTAATAATCTTGAAATGGATATTGCTCATAATGAAATTGCAATTTACAACTCCATTAGAAAAGATGATTTCATTAATGTAAATCCAGCGTATTTGGAAAGTGTAATTTATAATTTGATTTCAAATGGAATCAAATACAAGTCCGACAAGCGTAATTCTAAAGTTATTCTACAATCTGTTCACACTAAAAATGAGCTTAAAATTTTGATTGCTGATAACGGGATTGGAATAGATACTGAAAAGTATAAAAGTCAACTATTTGAAATATACCAAACATTTCATGGTACTAATAGAGAAGATTCTCGTGGTGTTGGCTTATACATTACAAAAACTCAAATGGAAGCTCTTGGAGGCACCATTGATGTAGAAAGCACATTAGATGAAGGCACTACATTTATACTCACATTTAAAAAGCAAAAAGCACTCTAATTAGAGTGCTTTTTATTTTCATTTTATTTTTATTCGGAAATTATTTTGCAATATTCACTGCTCTTGTTTCTCTAATTACTGTAACCTTAACTTGTCCAGGATACGTCATATCTGTTTGTATTTTTTGCGAAATTTCAAATGACAAGTTAGCTGCTTGCTCATCAGATACTCTTTCACTTTCAACCATAACACGTAACTCACGTCCTGCCTGAATAGCATAAGCTTTATTTACGCCACTAAATCCAAATGCAACTTCTTCTAGATCCTTAAGACGTTGGATATAAGAATCTAAAACTTGACGCCTTGCTCCTGGTCTTGCTCCCGAAATTGCATCACAAACTTGAACAATAGGAGCTAACAATGTTGTCATCTCAATTTCATCATGGTGAGCACCAATAGCATTGCAAACCTCAGGCTTTTCACCATGTTTTTCTGCCCATTGCATTCCAAGTATTGCATGAGGAGTTTCCATATCTGCTTCAGATGATGGTACTTTTCCAATATCATGTAAAAGACCTGCCCGTTTTGCTAATTTAGGATTCAAACCTAATTCTGCTGCCATAACGCCACAAAGCTTAGCTACTTCACGTGAATGCTGTAGTAAATTTTGTCCGTAAGACGAACGGTATTTCATACGCCCAATCATTTTAATCAATTCTGGATGTAAACCATGAATACCTAGATCAATTACTGTTCGTTTACCTACCTCTGCAATTTCTTGCTCAATTTGTTTTTGTGTTTTGTTGACGATTTCTTCAATACGAGCCGGATGTATTCTTCCGTCTGTAACTAATTTATGTAATGATAAACGTGCAATTTCTCGTCGCACAGAATCAAAGCATGATAATATAATCGCTTCTGGAGTATCGTCTACTATAATTTCAACTCCTGTTGCTGCTTCGATAGCACGAATATTACGACCTTCACGACCTATGATTCGACCTTTTACATCGTCAGATTCAATATTAAACACAGACACGCAATTATCTATTGCTTCCTCTGTACCTATGCGTTGAATAGTATTTAATATTATCTTCTTAGCATCTTGTTGTGCAGTTAACTTCGCTTCCTCCATTGCTTTTTGGATGTAAGCCATTGCATCAGTTTTAGCTTCACTTTTTAAAGACTCTACCAATTCTGATTTCGCATCTTCTGCAGATAACCCTGAAATAACTTCTAATTGCTTAATTTGACTCTTATGAGCCTTTTCTACTTCGTCTTTTTTCTTTTCTAAAAATTCTACACGAAAATTATAATCTTTTAACTTATCCTCTAAAGATTGATTGGATTTCTTATTCTTTGCTAGTTCATTAGATATTTGAGACTCTTTATCTCTAGTACGTTTTTCTGCTTCTGCTATTTTCTTATCGCGAGACAAAATCACTTTTTCGTGCTCAGCTTTTAGTTCTAAAAATTTCTCCTTTGCTTGGAGCATCTTATCTTTTTTGATAGATTCACCATCGTTTTTAGCTTGTTTTATAATCGAATTTGCTTCATTTTGAGCTCCTTTTATAAGTTTTGATGCATTGCTCTTCTCTAATGACTTAGCAATGACATACCCTATTATAAGGCCGAGTACTACTCCTCCAACAATCATTAAAATTGTATTCGTATCCATGTTTAGTTAGTTTTTATTATTGGTAATATCAATCTTCACGTTATGTCACAACCTAAATGTTGTGGCATAAAAAAACCTACACTAGTTCTGGTTTTGTATAAACTCCTTAAAAACAAGTTTAGGGCTAACAAGCTGATCAAAAATCTGTCTAAAATTCTAAAACAAGTTCAAAATTAACAGCACGATTTTACAACTTAAACTCACCCTTTTTAAAGAATTGATCGTTGAGTTTATCAAAAAATATCACTAATGTAGGCAGTAACCTATTATTGTATTTAAAAGAACTTAAGCACTTAAATGTTTTTGAAGCAATTGATCTAAAGCATTAAGCTTTTCTTCAACATCTTCACTAACACTGGCTTTATCTATTGTTTTCTGTTCTACTTGAGATGCAAATTGCAAAGCACACATAGCTAAGACATCTTGTTTATCTCTCACAGAATAATTTTGCTCAAATTGACTTATCATGGCTTCAATCTTTTTAGCAGCTTTACGTAAACCTTCTTCTTGACTAGGTGCAATAGTTAAAGGATACACTCTGTTTGCTATAGATAGCTTTATTTTAAGCTGTTCTGCCATTAATTTTAATTAACATTATTCAGATAATTGAGCAATACAATGATCAATGTCTCTAATTAATGTATTTATTTTGAGCTTTGTTTCTCGATTATTTTCGTCACTGCCCAGTAATGAGTTTGCCATTTTAAGAGCTTCATGCTTTTCAACCCAAGAGCTTAATTCTTCTTGTTGTTGAATGTTTTTATGTTGCTGAATTGCTAATTCTTCAGAAATCTTAGCATTTGTTTGCTTTAAAACTTCAAGTTTATGCAAAACCTTGCTTATTTTATTCTCTAAAGAATCTACAACATCTTCAATTTTACTCATTTACAAAATTCAATACTGATGTAACAAAGTTAACATACTAAGTGAAAAATAACAATAGTTTTCTGTTATTTTTCAAATAAGTATTACTTTGTTAGTCATAATCGCTTATAGTAAACTAGTTACTCTAAAGCTTTATGCCCTTTTTTCAAGTTTTTGTTTGTTATTTTTACTTTTTTACTGATATTCACTGCCAATAAGAGAATAAACCACATATAGAATATTTTCTATATTAAATTAAAATCAATATTTTTACGTTACTAATTTTAACGTAATCCATTATAACTATGAAATATATTTTTGCTTTCATTATTTTTTCTCAATTAGCTTTTAGCCAATCCCCTTATCCTCAAGATTATTTTAGGAGTCCATTAGATGTAACAGTAGTATTATCTGGAACTTTTGCTGAACTAAGATCAAATCACTTTCATTCTGGATTAGATATAAAAACACAACAACGTACAGGATTAAAAGTGTATACTGCTGCTGAAGGATATGTTAGTAGAATTAAAGTCTCTCATTATGGCTACGGAAAAGCCCTATATATAACACATCCTAATGGCTACGTTAGTGTTTATGCACATTTAAGTGAATTCTCTCCACGAATTCAAAAATATATTAAGACGTGTCAATATGATAAAGAAAGTTATGAAGTAGAGGTTTTCCCTGCTCCAGATGAGTTACCAATTTCCGCAGATGAAATCGTTGCTTTTTCAGGAAATAGTGGGAGTTCTGGAGGTCCACATTTGCATTTCGAAATTCGTGATAATGAAGAACGACCTATAAACCCAATGCTATTTGGATTAGACGTTAAAGACACCAAAGCGCCTTTTTTAAACGCAGTATATGCGTATCCAAAAGACAAAACCGCACATATTAATGACATAAAAAAAAGAATTGAACTCCGTTTAATTCCAAACAAAAATGGCGATTACACGACAGAACCTATCGAAGCTTTTGGAGATATTGGATTTGGAATCGTAAGCTACGACCAACAAGATATGGCACGTAATAAAAATGGACTCAGTAATATTCAAGGTTTTTATAATGGTAATAAAACGTTTGAAATGGATTTTAAGCGTTTTAGCTTTGCTGAATCAAAACATATTAATCGCTATATAGATTATGAGGTATTTAAAGAAAAGAAATCTAGAATTCAAAAACTATTTGTACAGTCTGGCAACACTTTAAGTATGCTAAAAGATGTTGAGGCAGATGGATACATAACAGTAGAAGACAGCACCAACACAGTTTACAAAGTAAGATTAAGAGATTTTAAAGGTAATGAATCATGGTTGTCAATTCCTGTAAAAGGAAAGCCTGCTAAGGAAATCCTTGAAGCTCCAGAACTCAAGCCAAATACTTACATATTAGCAAATCAAGTTAATGAATTAGCACATGAAAACGTATCAGTCTATTTTCCAACTAACACATTCTATGATGATTTCCATATCGACTTTAGTGTTTTAAATGACACACTCAAGCTTCATAAAAACACAGTACCTTTAATGAAGAGTTACACTATAAAATTTGATATTAGTAACTATGCTGATGATGACAAAGACAAATTATTTATAGCCAACTTATACGGTTATTACCAAAAACCGAGTTATATAAGTACAAAACGATTAGGCGATATGTTGTCTGCAAGAACCAAATCACTAGGAACCTTTACCCTTGCTAGAGATACTGTAAATCCAACTATTAAACCAGTCAATTTTCAAGACGGTAAGTGGCTTAGTAAGCTGAGTCAATTAAAAGTTAGAATAGACGATGACTTATCAGGAATAAGTAATTACAGAGCAACTATTAATGGTAAATGGATATTAATGGAGTACGATTACAAAAAAGACACGTTAACCTATGATTTTGATGATAACGTAAATACAGAAACCGAAAACAACCTAAAAATAATTGTAACTGATAATATAGGAAATAGTACTACATTTGAATCTACATTTTTTAGGAAATAAAAAAACAACCTTTTGAAGCTATACATCACACTACTTATTGCCTTTTTAGGCTTTTCTTTCTTCGGAAATTCGCAAACCGCAACCATAAGAGGTATTATTCTTAACGATGCTAATAAACCAATTTCAGGTGTAAATATTAAGGCTGGAAGCAACGGTACAACAACTAATGAAAATGGTTTTTTTATTCTAAAAATACCTGCAGATAGCGAAATCACTATCGTTTTTACACATATTGGGCACAAACGCGTTGAAGCTAAGTTCAATTTAAAAAATGGTCAAGAGATAGAATTTAATCCTGTCATGAGTGTTGAGATTGAACAAATAGCAACAGTTGTTATTAATACTAATACACGGCAAAAAGTAGATGGAGTTGTAACGATTAGTCCAGAGACTATTAGAACCGTTAAAGGCGCCAATCCTGGTGTTGAGAATTTATTAAAGACACTTCCTGGTGTTAATATCTCTAATGAATTAAGCACACAATACTCTGTTCGTGGAGGAAACTTTGATGAAAACCTTGTATATGTTAATGAGATTGAAATTTATAGACCGTTTTTAATTCGTTCTGGACAGCAAGAAGGATTGAGTTTTGTAAATACAGATTTAGTTCAAAATGTAGATTTTTCAGCAGGTGGCTTTCAAGCTAAGTATGGCGATAAACTCTCCTCTGTTTTAGATATCACCTATCGTAATCCTACTCGCTTTGGAATTCGTGCAGATGCAAGTTTGCTTGGTGGTAGTATTGCTGCCGAAGCTGTGAGTAAGGATTCTAAATTCTCAGGAATTATTGGATTACGCTATAGAGATAACAGTTTATTAATTAATTCTCTAGAAACTGAAACAAACGTAAGACCTGTTTTTGCAGATGCTCAAACGTATTTAACCTATAAATTTAGCGATAAATTTCATCTTAATTTCCTCGGAAACATCTCACTCAACAAGTATACCTTTAGACCAAAAAATCGTCAAACAAACTTTGGGACGCTCGATGAACCTGTAGCGCTTTTAGTAAATTACGACGGACAAGAACAAGATCAATACCTCACAAATTTTGGAGCCTTTAAAGCAAATTACTTTGCAACTGAAGACTTAACACTTAAATTAATTGCTTCTGCTTATCACACTACTGAAGAAGAGTACTTTGACATTCTAGCACGCTATAGACTAGGAGAAGTTAATAGTAATATTGGTGATGAAAACTTAGGTGAAGTAGAATTCTCCGAAGGTATAGGTTCTCAACTTACACATGCTCGTAATGATTTGGATGCCATCATTTTTAATCTAGAACATAAAGGTGATTATAAACTTGATGATGAAACAACGCTTGAATGGTCTGTAAAATACACGCACGAAGATATTAGAGATCGCCAAGTAGAATGGGAGATTATTGATAGTGCAGGATTTTCTGTACGACCTCCTATTTTTGACATCCCAAATAACCAACCATACGAACCATTTGAAGGCCCTTTAGTTGCTTTTCAAAATGTAAGAGCTACAAATGCTGTTAAAATTGACAGATTACAAGCTTATGCACAATGGAGCAAACGTACCATGCTTGGTGATAACGAAGTGTTTTACAATGCTGGTGTAAGAGTTCATAACTGGTCTGTAAATAGTGAAGTCCCTAATCAAGACGGTGTGTCATCATCTACTCAAACTGTTTTTAGCCCTAGAGCACAATTCGCAATAAAACCAGATTGGGAAAAAGACATGTTATTTAGAGTTGCTGGTGGTATATATTATCAACCGCCTTTTTATCGTGAACTTCGTGATTCTTCAGGAACCGTTCAGCCAGATGTGAAAGCACAAAAATCGTTTCATTTAGTTATTGGAAACGAATACAGCTTCAAAATATGGGATCGTCCATTTAAGCTCGTTTCCGAAGCATATTACAAAAACATTACCGATGTCAACCCTTACACACTTGAGAACGTAAGGATTCGCTATAGAGCCAAAAATAATGCAAAAGCCTATGCTTACGGATTAGACTTACGCTTAAACGGAGAATTTGTTCCTGGTACAGAAAGCTGGTTTAGTTTTGGATATTTAAAAACCGAAGAAAACATTGATGATCGTGGTTTTATTGCTAGACCAACAGATCAACGTTTAAAATTTGGAATCCTATTTCAGGATTATGTCCCTAATATTCCTGAACTTAAAATGTACTTAAACTTAGTATATAACACTGGAGTTCCTGGTGGTTCGCCAAGTTATGCAGACCCTTATGATTTTCAAACTAGGTTGCGAGATTATAAACGTGCAGATTTAGGGATTTCTTATGTTCTTGTAGATCAAAACAAAGTTTACACATCTAAGTGGAAACAAAAATTCAAAGAACTGTCTTTAGGTGTTGAGATTTTTAACATGTTTAATGCACAAAACACAATTACCAATACTTGGGTTCGTGATGTATATAGTAAACGTCAATTTGCGATTCCAAACTTTTTAACACCTCGTGTTTTTAATGTGAGATTGAGTGCTAAATTTTAAATGAAAAGAGTCATAAACATACTTTTCTTTATTGTTTCTATACATTCTATAAATGCCCAAAACAAGTCGGTTAAAAAAGTCTTAACAGAACTTAATGGCTATTTAGAAGTCTATGAAAAACTCACTCCACATGGAGATAACTACTACAGTTTAGCATTTTTAAAACTAAAAAAGCAAGATTTAATCAACGAATTTGATGAGCCTTTAACCCAAGTTGATTCTCTTTCAAATTTTGACGCTTTAGCAGTCATTCAAAGCAAAATTGACAACTCACTAAGGCAAGTTCTACTTCATAAAAAAGCAAAAACTATAAATTTTAGAACTGCGCTTAGACATAATTTAGGTGTTGTAAAATCTGAGGATAATAAGCTCTATAATTTCTCTCTATTTGAAAAAACTGGTGGTTCGTATCATAGTTTCTTGTCATGGATGTTTTATTTAGATGGGAATGATTTTATAGAGTTCCCAGTCAATGACAATTGGTCGCTAAATCAAGATGACAAACCAACCGTTTTTGAAGCCAATGGTTATGACATGATAAAATCATTTATCGCCAATAACAAAATGCGTTACCTACTCTTTGGAAGCACAAAAGCTTGTGGTGCTTGTTTTGTAGAGTTTGTAACATTTGTACATTTTGAAAATGGTGAATTTATTTTAGATTTTGAGTACGCTGTAGATTCAAGAAGTTCTGAATCAAAATTATTTTTTGATGCTACTAATTTA
Organism: uncultured Psychroserpens sp.; assembly: GCA_905479815.1. Taxonomy (GTDB): domain Bacteria; phylum Bacteroidota; class Bacteroidia; order Flavobacteriales; family Flavobacteriaceae; genus Psychroserpens. The sequence continues at coordinate 7,602 of CAJQOA010000144.1, read as the reverse complement.
AGTCTATCTGTGTTTTATGATACTGATGATTTAACTACTGAGTGTTACTGCTCTAATGAACTAGATGACGAGAACACATATGAAGATGAGGATGATGACATTGATGAGATTAAAAACTACACCTGCAGCTGTTTATTTATCTACGATGGTGGCACGTTTAAGTTATCTAAACAAGTTAAGGAGGTTATAAAGAATTAAACTTCTACAAATTCTTTCAAAACAGTAATCACATAATCCACTTCGTCTTTAGCATTAAAACTACTAAACGAAAATCTCACAGACGGTCTATTTAAATGAGCCTCCTCTAAAATTTCGGTAAGTACATGAGAGTTTTTAGAACTTCCGCTTTGGCAAGCACTACCTTTAGAACAAGCAATACCTTTTAAATCCAATTGAAACTGAAGCATTCCTGCTTTTTCAGCAGCTATTGGCAAACAAACATTAACTAATGTATATGTGCTTTTCTCTAAATCTCCTGATTGTCCATTAAAACTAACATCAGGAAATATGGATTGTAATTGTGCTATAAAATATGATTTGAGGGTTTTGATTTGGACTCTTTCTGTATCTAAATTATTATATGAGATTGTTAAAGCCTCGTCCATTCCAACGATATTATGAATAGACTCGGTTCCTGCACGTAATCCTCGCTCCTGCTCTCCTCCAAATATTGTAGCTCTGAGTCCGCTATTTTTCCGAAGAAAAGCAAACCCAACACCTTTAGGCCCATGAAACTTATGTGCACTTGCCGCTAAGTAATCAATAGGAATCTCCTGAAGATCTAATTTATAATGCCCAACAGATTGCACTGTATCACTATGAAAAAGTGCTTTATTTGCACTACATAATTCTGCAACGGTTTTAATATCTAAAATATTACCAATCTCATTGTTGATATGCATCAAGGTGACAAGCTGCTTGGTGTCATTTTGCAATAGCGCTTCTAATTGTGATACATCAATATCTCCATCGCTATTTATATCCAAATATCTAACCGTAATATCGTACTCAATTTTTAGCTGATCAATGGCGTGCAATATGGCATGATGCTCAATTTTTGAAGTAATTATTTCTGTGACACCTAAATCTCTTACGGCACTTCTAAGAACTAAATTATCTGCTTCTGTACCTCCAGAAGTAAATACTATTTCGGCAGCAGATACATTAAAATGTGAAGCAATACGTTTTCTAGATAACTCAATTAAAGATTTAGATTGCCTACCATAACTATGTGTTGATGAAGGATTTCCATAATTAAACTTCATTATATCACTCATTTTATCAATGACAGTATCACGAATTGATGTCGTTGCAGCATTATCAAAATAAACAGTTTTCATAGATCACATAATAGGATTACAAAGATGCAACATTATGAGCATTTTTAAAACTATAAGAGCTGCCTATCAAAATTATTTGTTAATCCCAACTGTTAAAGGTCTAATTCTTTTATTTTTGTTTAAAAATGATGTGATGCGTAATTTAATATATATCTGTTTAATTGGTTTAATTGCTTTGTCTTGTGATGATGGTGATATTTTTGAAGTAGAACTTTTGTTTGACCAAGAATTAACACTTTGTGGTGATGAAAACAGCAGTGAATACTTACTGTACGACACCAAGCTAGATCCTAGCGAGTCATTAACATTAGTATTCCCTGTAAGCGCTGCTAATACTGCCATTTTTAATCCTCTTGATAATAGCGGAGAACCATATACGTTAGTTGTTAATGGTAGTACGATAGCTTTTAATTACAGAACATACAATGGAGATCCTGAAAACTTAATCTGTCAAATTATCCCTGAGCCAGGAACAACAATCACTAACGATTATCCAGCTGCTTCTGGTGCTCAAATAGAATTCACCTCTATCTACGAAGATGATGATAATGATGGTGTGCCTTCAGATCAAGAAGGAAGAGGTGCTCAAGCTGCAGATGGCTCTTATCCTGATGCCATAGATACAGATGGCGATGGTCTTGCTGATTATTTGGATGCAGATGATGATAATGATAATGTATTGACTATTAATGAAATTACAGATCCCAATGATGATGGTGATTTTTCTGATTCTTTAAATACAGATTTGGATTTAGAAATCGCAAATGGAGATGACCCAAAACCAAACTATCTAGATAATGATGATGATGGAGACGGTGTCATAACACGCTATGAAGATGAAGACTTAGACAATAATTTAACTGATGATATTGACGAGAACACAACGCTAGGAATGGAAAACCCTGCAGTACCTCGTTATCTGGATTCTGAAGCAAATGAAGTGTTTGTTAACGATACAATTGTTGCAACAACATACACAAGAACAGTTAACATCTCTGTTAATGTACTACAAGCAAATATTGACATCATCAATATTTCACCTTTATTTTTTGGAACTTATACTAACAATATCACCTTCACTTACCCAGAACCAGAATAAAATTAATAGCTTAAGGTGCAACATTTTGATAAATATAAACCTCAGTAGCTCCTAGACCGTATTTTTGATAGTCTGCTGGATAAAACTTCACATTATCATAGCGTCCAAAGAGATAATCTAATTCTGCTTTAAGCACACCTTCACCTACACCGTGAATAAACACTATCTTTTGAATGCGTTTTTTTATAGCGAATTCCAACTTATACCTTGCAGTGTCTAATTGTGTGTTAAGCATTTCATAATTACTCATATGCTTATTAGACGTCGTAATTTGATGAATATGTAAATCCACTTCCATTGCAGGAAGCGTTCTATCTTTTGGCTTTACTTTTATTGATTTGTGCTTGTGTGAGGTTTCCTTTTCACTAATAACAGTATTGACGTCTACATCTGCAAACAACTGTGATGATAAGGATTTAGTTTTTATGACTTCGGAAGACAAAAACGTCATATCGAAACCATCATCTGTTTCAATAATAATGGTCTGTCCTTCAATTTTAGAAATAACCCCATTTATATCTTCATCTAAAACGGAAACAGAATCACCAATCTTGAAGTTCATTATAAATTATTTTCGTGTTCATCCTCTTGATCGGCCTTACTAGGAATATTTCTCGAAATATTATAGATTCCCAGCATTAAAATCACTATTCCTGCAATTAGGATTAATTGATTTTGTTCGGCTTTAGCTTGTGCATAAATAGCTACAAGTCCGCCAATTACAATTAAAAAATAGCTTATTGTTTTAGACATATTAACGAATTCATTAGTAATTCAACGAAATTAGTAATAAATATCAAACAACTTAAATAACTTGTATTTAAATATCACTAAGTTAATTACTGTATTAGTTAAATTTTCAAGAGAATAACAACCAATTATTAATAATTGAAATGTTTTTTTTTATTTAAATGAATACTTTACAACATATTGACTCCGTTAAGTTTATATATTACTTATATTTATAAACTATAAAGACATAGTTTCCCCAAAACTACATTTTTCAATCTTAACCGCTAACTTATAATCAGTAGAATAAGATGATTAAACGTATACTATTTTTAGTTTTTATTATAACGAGCCTAAGTGCATCTGCACAATTAACAGTAACCAATAGTTCATATATTTATGTAGATGGTGATGGATTTACTGAAGGCACAAACGTTGCACCTTTATATGTAACCAACGAAGTCAACTTAACTGGAGTAAATAGTAATATATTTTTACGTAATGAAGCACAGTTAATTCAAGGTAATACTGTTTCTACTAATTCTGGTGTTGGAGAACTAAGTGTATACCAAAATGGTACAGCAAATAACTTTTCATATAATTATTGTGCTCTCCTGTAGGCAACAACTCTGCTGCTTCTGGAAATGAGACTAACAGAGTTGAATTAATAGATGGATCAACTGGATTAACAACTAGCTCAGATGCTATTTTCACAACTGCATACGATGGTACTGCATCCCCTTTAACAATATCTAGTCGCTGGCTATATTCTTATGTTGTTTCAGATCAATATGCAGATTGGATTATCCTTGATCCAAATACAGCTATCCAACCAGGTTTAGGTTTTACTATGAAAGGAATTGGTGGAGGAGGTCAATTATATGATTTTAGAGGTAAACCAAATAATGGCACAATAAGCAATAACATATTAGCAGATAATTTTACTTTAATTGGTAATCCTTATCCTTCTGCTATTGATGCACTACTTTTAATTCACGATCCTCAGAACACCAATATTGATGTTGCAACATCACCTGATTATACTCCAACAACAACTGGCGTTCTTTATTATTGGGAACAAACACCAACAACACACAATACAGCTGATTATGTTGGTGGATACGGAGCTTATACAATTTCTTCAGGAGGCGTAGAATCCTTTTCATTTCCTACATTTTATGGGTATGATGATCAAGGTAATGCTGTCCCAACACCTCCAGGTCCTGGTCCTTCTAAAGTAGCACGACGATATATTCCTATTGGACAAGGATTCATGGTTGAAGGCGCTCCAGGCTCTGGATCAAACTCAGTCTTTGTTAAAAACGCTCATCGTGTTTATGCAAAAGAATCTAGTGGTAATAGCTATTTCTTTAGAACTGATGGAGAAAACAATGATAATACAGGTGTTGAAGAAACTCAATATAATGAATTAGGACTCAATATCGTTCCTGATGATTTTAAGCGTTTTAGATTAAATATTAATTTTAATCAAGATTTCACGAGACAATTAGTGCAAAATTTCCATAACACCGCAACAGATGGTTTTGACTATGGTTTAGAAGCGCCTAGCTCTGATGACTCTACAACAGATGCTTTTTGGACACAAAACGATGAAGACTTTGTCATACAAGCACATAATTTTGATATTGAAAAAAGAATACCAATAATTATTAAAGCAGAAAACCAACAGCCTATTGAGTTTAGCATATTTGATATTCAAAATTTTGATGCATCTCAACCTATCTATATTCATGATATTGAAAACGATACTTATGTAGACTTAAGAGAACAAGACTACAGTATCAATCTTCCTGCTGGAAACTACACAGATCGTTTTGAAGTTACGTTCCAACCAGAAGAAGCTTTAAGTATAGAAGGCATTACAAATGAAAACTTTACAATATTCCAAAATATAAAAAACGCAGAGTTAACGGTATTAAATCCTAATGGTTTAGATATTAAATCTATTACGCTTTATAATGTTGCAGGTAAAGTTGTTATCAATACTAAAAACGTAGGTGTACAAAATGAGTATCGTTTTTCTACTAAATCATTAAGCGAAGGTATTTATGTAGCAACAGTTACAGTAGATACTAATCAAGCTATATCTAAAAAGGTTGTAATTAAAAATTAATTACAACATCATTATTTTTGCTACTTTTGTTTCACTTATATCAATTAATATGGTGTCTCCAGAAGATTACATGCTTCCTTGCTTAAATAAGAAACTTTTTGGAGTTGATTGCATGGGCTGTGGCTTACAACGTTCATTTGCTTTAGTATTTCAAGGTGAATTTACCGCTGCATTCCATATGTATCCTGCTATTTTCACACTTTTATTATTATTTGTATTTATTGGATTTAATTATTTCAAAAATTTTAAATTTGCAAGTAAGATTATTATTCCCTTAGCAATTATCAATGTTCTTATTATTGTAGGGAACTTTATTTTAAAAACATTTATTAACTAACATAAACTCTTATGAACGACCAAGTACAACAAAAATTACCTAATGCAACTATTGCTTTAGTTTTAGGAATCATTTCATTTATTGCATGTTGCTGCAGTATGGGAATAGGCGGATTTATTTTTTCGGGTATAGCATATTATCTTGTACTAAAAGACACAAAATTATATACCGAAGACCCAGATGCATATTCAAATTTTAGCCAGTTAAATACAGCAAAAATTATTGCTATTATTGGTTTAATTTTGGCTGCTTTATCATTTATATATTCAGTCTATCAAATTTGGTCTATTGGTGGCTGGGATGCTTATATGGAACAAGTACAAGAAGCTATGGAACAATTCCAAAACGCTGGATAAACTTTTGTGTTTATTCATAAAAAAAGCGACCAAATGGTCGCTTTTTTTTATTTGAATTAAATCATATATTAAGACTCAAATTGCTTTAACGTCTTAACAATAATAGACACACAATCTAACAATTGTTCTTTCGTCATTACCAAAGGTGGTGCAAAACGAATAATATTACCATGTGTTGGCTTTGCTAAAAGGCCGTTATCTCTTAGCGCCATACATATGTTCCAAGCTGTATCACTATCTTCATCATCATTGATGACAATAGCATTCAACAATCCTTTACCTCTTACAAGATTTACAATAGGACTTGTTTCTATATATTTTTGCAATTCACTTCTAAACAACTCTCCTAATTGAAAAGCTTGCTCAGCTAAATCTTCATCTCTTACAACTTCAAGGGCTGCCATTGCTACTGCTGCAGCAATTGGATTACCACCAAAAGTGCTTCCGTGATTTCCAGGCCCAATAACATTCATTACTGGGTCATTTGCTAGAACTGCAGATACTGGATAAGCACCTCCTGATAACGCTTTACCAAGAATTAAAATATCTGGTTTTACTTCTGGAGTACCAGAGCAATTTTTATCTGCACAACTGCAATTTCCGCAGGTTGCTAATAAACGACCTGTTCTTGCAATTCCTGTTTGCACTTCATCTGCAATAAATAATACATTATGTTGTTCACATAAAGCTTTCGCTTTTGCTAAATACCCTTCAGTAGGCACATAAACTCCTGCTTCCCCTTGAATTGGCTCTACTAAGAATCCTGCTATATTCTTATCACTATTTAAAGCATCTTCTAATGCTTTTAAGTTATCGTACTCTATTTTTATAAATCCATCAGTATAAGGTCCAAAATTCTTTCTAGCAACAGGATCGTTACTAAAAGAGATTATGGTTGTTGTTCTTCCGTGGAAATTATTCTCACACACAATAATTTGTGCTTCGTTCTCAGCAATTCCTTTAACCTCGTAAGCCCATTTTCTACAAATTTTCAAAGCAGTTTCAACCGCTTCTGCACCTGTATTCATTGGTAATAATTTGTCAAAGTGAAAATACTCAGATGCATACTTCTCATATTTACCAAGCATGTCATTATAAAATGCTCTAGAAGTCAAACTCAAGGTTTGAGCTTGCTTTGTCATTGCATCTACAATTTTTGGGTGACAATGCCCTTGGTTTACTGCAGAGTAAGCAGATAAGAAATCATAATACTTTTTCCCTTCTACATCCCAAACATACACACCTTCTCCTCTACTCAGCACTACTGGAAGTGGATGGTAATTGTGTGCACCATACTTGTTTTCTAAATCGATCGCTTGTTGCGAGGTTAATTGGTCTGAAACAGCCATTTTAAAAAGAATTTAATAAATGAATAAAATATCCATTCCTTCATCACCTTTATATTTTCAAAGTCTTGAAAAAGCAGCGTGGGAGAGAAATCATCCCTAGGGCTTGCAAATTAATAATTTAAAATCTTATTCCGAAATTTTTCCAGACAAAGACGAGACTTGCAATTCTAAACGCTTCATTTCCCTTAGTATAGCGTTCTTATCCATTTGCATCCAAGAAAATACTTTTAGCATGCTTACACCTATTAAAAACACAAC
>CAJQOA010000143.1 GCA_905479815.1 uncultured Psychroserpens sp. | reverse complement strand
TATTTCCTATGTTGCTGCTTCGGAATTCGGTATTAATTATGACTGATAAGCAAAAAGAAAAACTTAAAAAATTGAATGTTTCGGTTAAAGATTTGTTTCTAAAACAGAATCAATTAAGAACTAAAGTAACGAAACAAGTTTCGGAAATAAATATTGATTTTTCATCACAAAAAGCACATCTAGAACAACAATTTAAAGAACTGTATACGCTTGCAAAGCAAACAGATGAATCCTTTGTTGGAGCGGTTAAGGCTCAAGAAATAAAACAAACTAACGGACTCGATAATCTAGAAAGTCGATTACTTAAAGCTCAAAAGCGAAAATTAAATGATCATTTAGAACGCGTTACTGTGTTGCAAGATGAGTTGTTTCCGCGCCAAAGTTTACAAGAGCGAAATATGAATTTCTCTGAGTTTTACTTAGAATATGGAGCGTTACTTATCCCTAACCTAGTAGAGAATTTAGAACCTTTAAAAGGCGAGTTTTTAGTGTTAACAATTTAGTGTAAAAATTATTGTATTCTAGTTTTAATTTTAGTTGCAATTATTACTTTTGCACATGCAACACAACAAAGTCCTAATTTTAGATTTCGGTTCGCAATACACACAACTTATTGCACGTCGCGTTAGAGAGTTAAATATCTATTGCGAAATTCACCCATTTAATAAAATCCCTGTAGATTCTGAGAGCTTTAAAGCTGTTATACTTTCTGGTAGCCCAAACTCGGTTAGAGGAGAAGATGTACTACATCCAGATTTAACACAAATTCGTGGAAAAAAACCAATGCTTGCTGTGTGTTATGGCGCGCAATATTTAGCACATTTTTCGGGAGGTAAAGTAGCAGAATCTAACACTAGAGAATACGGTAGAGCCAATTTAAGTTTTGTGAAACAAGATGACGATTTTTTTACAGGTATTTCTAAAGGAAGTCAAGTGTGGATGAGTCATAGTGATACCATAAAGCAATTACCAACCAATGGTGTATTGTTAGCAAGTACACATGATGTTGAAAATGCAGCTTTTAAAATAGAAGGCGAAAAAACATATGCTATACAATTTCATCCAGAAGTGTATCATTCTACAGACGGGAAACAATTGTTAGAGAATTTTTTAGTACATATAGCTCAATTAGAGCAAGATTGGACACCAGATTCATTTGTAGATGAAACTGTAGATGCGCTTAAAGCACAATTAGGAAATGATAAAGTCGTTTTAGGATTGTCTGGAGGTGTAGATTCATCTGTTGCTGCCATATTATTACACAAAGCCATTGGCAAGAACTTATACTGTATTTTCGTAAATAACGGTTTACTTAGGAAAAATGAATACTCAAGTGTACTCAAGCAATATGAAGGTATGGGTCTTAACGTTAAAGGTGTAGATGCTTCGGCACGCTTTTTGGATGCCTTGAAAGATGTAAGCGATCCTGAAAAGAAAAGAAAAGCGATAGGTAATGCGTTTATTGAAGTTTTTGATCAAGAGGCTAATGAAATTGAAGATGTGAAATGGTTAGCTCAAGGAACTATTTATCCTGATGTTATAGAAAGTGTTTCGGCAACAGGAGGACCAAGTGCAACGATTAAAAGTCATCATAATGTTGGTGGATTGCCAGATTATATGAAATTAAAAATCGTAGAACCTCTAAGAGCTTTGTTTAAAGATGAAGTTCGTCGTGTAGGTGCTTCGATGGGAATGGATAAAGATATTTTAGGACGTCACCCGTTTCCAGGTCCAGGACTAGCCATTAGAATACTAGGTGATATCACTTTAGAAAAAGTACGTATATTACAAGAGGTAGATGCTGTTTTTATTGACAACTTAAAATCGTGGAATTTATACGATAAAGTATGGCAAGCAGGAGCAATGTTGCTTCCTGTTAATAGTGTAGGAGTGATGGGAGATGAAAGAACCTACGAAAAATGTGTCGCATTGAGAGCCGTAGAAAGTACAGATGGAATGACCGCAGATTGGGTGAATCTTCCATATGAGTTTTTACAAAAGACTTCTAATGAGATTATAAATAAAGTGAAAGGTGTAAATCGTGTGGTTTATGATATTAGTTCAAAACCACCAGCAACAATAGAATGGGAATAATTATGTTTTCTGTTCGTAAAACAATTAGTTGAAAAATAGTGTTTCCGAATAAAAGGGAATTCAGAAATAAATATATAAATGAAAAAACTCGTTCTAATTATTGTCTTCTTATGCAGTTTCTCTGTGTTTGCCCAAGATTATAAAACGCACAAGGTTAAGCAAAGTGAAACTATAGAAAGTATTGCTAAAATGTACTTAGTAACTCCTTTTGATATTTTAGCTCTTAATCCAGATGCAAAATCATCATTAAAACCAGATACAGTTCTTATAATCCCTATGACTCGTGTTAAGAATGAGCCAGTAAAAGAATCTGTAAAAGAGGTCGTTGGTTTTAAAAAGCATAGAGTAAAACGTAAGCAAACGTTGTATAGTATTTCTAAAGATTATAATGTAACAATTGATGACATCAAAAAGTATAATACATCACTATACTCTGAAAATTTGCGTAAAGGGGATAAAATTAAGATTCCTAAATTTAAAACAATCGTTAATAAAGTATCCTTAAATAATACAGTAAAAAAATATACAGTATTACCAAAAGAAGGTAAGTGGAGAGTGGCTTATAAATTTGGGATTACAGTACCGCAATTAGAAGCACTAAATCCAAATTTAGGAGAAGTGTTGCAGCCTGGACAAGAGGTGAATGTGCCAAATATTAGTAATAACGAAGAAAAAGTAGTTGAGGAGAATTATAGTTATTACACGGTTTTAAAAAGTGAAGGTTTCATGGCGCTTGATAGAAAATTTGGTGTGACGCAAGAACAATTAGAGCAATTAAATCCTGGTTTAAAAGAGAGCGGACTCAAATTAGGTATGGTTTTGAAAGTGCCTGCAGATATTGAAATAGCAAATACAGTTAAAGATTTAGCAAATACAAATTTATCAAGTAACCTCGTGAATTTGAGTAGTAAAAAGATAGCTTTGATGTTGCCTTATCGTACTCATAGAATTGATGTAGACTCTGTACAAGAGGCTAAAAAAGCAATTAGAAAAGATGCGCTATTATCTATATCGTTAGATTTTCATGCTGGTGCATTAATGGCAATTGATTCAGCTAAACGACTAGGCATTTCTACACATTTAAAGGTGTATGATACACGAAATCAGCCGTCTGAAGTTTCTAATATTTTAAATTCTAATGATTTTTCAGATTACGATGCCGTTATAGGCCCATTAGTGCCCAAAAACTTAGATCGTGTAGCATCAGAGTTGAAGCGTGACAATGTTCCTGTTGTCTCTCCTTTTTCAATGCCAACAACGTTGTATGATAATGTGTTTCAAAGTGTACCGTCAAGTGATTTGTTAGAGGATACGATAATTAATTTTGTGAAGTTAGATTCTCTTCCTAAGCATATGGTTATCATTTCAGATTCAAAACATAAACGTATTAGTGATAAGTTAAAAGCTGAATTTCCTGAAGCAAAACAAATCTATTCTAGAAAAAACAAAAAAGGAAAAGAAGCCTATTTTGTTTATCAAACAGATTTAGAAAACATCTTTAAAAAAGGAAAGAATATTGTTTTCTTAGAAACGGATAATGAAGGATTTGCTTCAAACGTCATCAGTATGATTAATGGGTTAATCACAAATGGCATAGAAATAGTTTTGTTTACTACAGATAAAAATAGAGCCTTTGAGGGTAGAGAGATTTCTAATTACCATTTATCTAATTTAAAGTTTCATTATCCGTCTGTAAATAAAACTGCAGATATTGGATCGTCAAGAAATGCATTTATAAAAGCATACAGACGTGAGTATAATGTGAGTCCTAATAAATATGCAGTAAGAGGATTTGATTTAACATTAGATCTTTTATTACGTCTCGCTAGCGAGGATGATTTATACAAAGCATCTTCTAGTGATGTAGAAACTGAGTACGTAGAGAACAAATTTAGATATTCTAAAAAAATGTTTGGAGGCTTCTATAATGAAGCTGTTTACGTTGTGAAATATGATAATTTAATTATAGTAGAGGCAAAATAATGACTTCAAAAGTAACTTACTTAGGCGATTTAAGAACCGATAGTGTTCATTTAAAATCCAATAATTCATTCTTAACAGATGCACCTGTAGACAATAATGGTAAAGGAGAAGCGTTTTCACCTACAGATACTGTTGCTACAGGATTAGCAAGTTGTATGATTACCGTTATGGGAATCAAGGCCAACGATATGGGAGTTGATATGAAAGGAACTACTGCTCATGTTACAAAAACGATGGCGAGTGACCCTAGACGTATTTCTAAAATAAAAGTGGTTTTAGAGTTTCCTTTTGAAGCAGACTCTAAAACACGTAAAATTCTAGAACGTACCGCAAATTCTTGTCCTGTGCATTACAGTTTACATCCAGATATCGAAAAGGATATCACGTTTAACTGGAAATAATGCAAACTAAATGCTACCTAGATTATTAATTGTTTTTTTATTTTTTCTGAATGTCTCTTCTAACGATGAGGTCACTATCTCATGGAGTGACAGTAAAAAACTCACTTGGGCAGATTTTAAAGGTCAAATTGATCAAAATACTGATGCTGTTGCAGTCACAGCTTCTGGGATTACATTTTCGTTCTCAGTAAGTCAATCTAATGGTGTCTTTGTTGATTTCAATGCAGAAGCTGATGCACATTTCTATCCAGAAAAATCATGGTATCTCAAAGATAAAGGTGATGATCATATTTTAGCACACGAGCAACTTCATTTTGATATTACAGAGCTTCACGTAAGACAATTGCGTTTTAATATCTCTAGATTGAAAGTGTCACAAAACATAAAAAAAGAGCTTAGAGATTTGCATGAACAAGCCAATAAAAATCTTGCAATAATGCAAAATGCATACGATACTCAAAGTGAGAATTCTATAAATAAGGAGCAACAAGCTATATGGTCTAGGTTTATTAAAACAGAACTTGATAAATACAGAGACTATAGCTCAAAATAAGATGTTGCAACCAGACGGAAATTTTCTCATAAAACTCGCGCATACTAAAATGCCTTTTGGTAAATATGAAGGGCGTTATCTCATAGATTTACCAGAATATTATGTGGTTTGGTATCACAATAAAGGATTTCCAAAAGGTAAATTAGGAGACATGCTTACTCAGGTTTATGACCTAAAATTAAATGGTTTAGAATATTTGATAAGGGATATTCAGAAACGATATCCTAAACAATAATTGCTTGCCAATATTAGTCTTCTTTTAATCCAAGGACACACGAAATAAATCTTTTAAACTAATACTGTTATATTTTTTTTCATATCGTCTCATGATATCTCTTTTAGATAATTATAAAATTAATGGCGTATTTATGAAACTAAGTATAACTTTCTTAAATTGAAATCCAAATGCCAAGTTTGTCATTTCTTTTAAGAAACTAAATATGAAAAACGCAAAATCAAAAGTTTTAGAACGTTCATTAAAACATGCATCTGATTTTCTTTCGAAGTTAGATGAGGTTGCCATAAGTCCAGACGTGTCTTATCAGGGTTTACGGCATAAATTGAGCTATCCAATTTCTGAGAATGGCATTGATCCAGAACAAGTGATTGACGAACTTGCAGAAAACGTTAAAGATGGATTACTTGGTTCAACAAGTGGTCGTTTTTTTGGTTGGGTCATAGGTGGTGCTTTTCCAGTTGCTATTGCAGCAGATTGGCTTGCTACAACTTGGGATCAAAATGCAGCGATTGCAGCTTGTAGCCCTTCAGCAGCAATAGTAGAAGAAGTCTGTGGCGAATGGTTAAAAGAATTGTTGCAAATACCTAAATCTGCATCTTTTGGTTTTGTAACAGGTTGTCAAGCTGCACATACTACTGCATTGGCAGCAGCAAGGCATAAACTTTTAAAGGATAAAAATTGGGACGTTGAAAAAAAGGGTCTTTCTGGTGCACCACAAATAAAATTAATTACGAGTGAAAATAGGCATGAATCTATTATTCGAGCTACACGATTATTAGGAATCGGAACAGATTCAATAGAATATGTAGCTTGTGATAAATCGGGAAGTATAAGTCTCTCAGAGTTAGAGAAGAGTATTGCGAAAAACAATGGTAGTCCAATAATTTTATGCTTGCAAGCAGGTGATCTAAATACAGGTGCTTTTGATCCATATGAAAATGCAATTGCAATTGCTAAAAAAGCTAATGCTTGGGTTCATATTGATGGTGCGTTTGGTTTATGGGCTGCTGCAAGTAATACATACTCTCATTTACTCAAAGGTTTTGAGAAAGCCGATTCTTGGGCTACAGATGGTCATAAGTGGCTTAACATCCCGTTTGATAGTGGTTTCGTTTTTGTTGCAGACCCTAAAGCGCATAGTGCAGCATTAACGCAGCCAGTGAGCTATGGATTTGCAGTTGAAGGTATAAGAGATCAAATGAATTGGAACCCAGAATGGTCTAGAAGAGCAAGAGGGTTTTCTGTTTACGCTACAATACGTTCCTTAGGTAGAAAAGGAATCGAAGATCTAGTAGATAGATGTTGCCTACATACAGTAAGATTGGTGGCTGAATTGGACAAAATAGAAGGCGTTGAAGTTTTGGCAAAACCAATAATAAATCAAGGACTTGTCAGGTTTTTAGATAGTAATGGAACTGATAATGATGGTTTCACAGATAAAGTTATTGACGAAATCCAAAGAGATGGACATACTTGGTTTGGTGGTGCTACATGGCGAAAAAAACGAGTTATGAGAATTTCTGTTTGTAATTGGAGAACAACTGATAAGGATATTGATATTGCAATTAGTTCGATTAAAAGGTGTTTAGAATTAGTAAAAAACACATAGGAATATGATTTTGTTTATTCTCTTAATCATTTTAGAAAGTCAAGTTGAAAAGAGGCCTAAACCATTAGCTTTCTATTATTATCAACAAACCCAAAAACAATACAACAATAACTATTTAAATTTTGTAAATTTGCCTGCGTTTAACAGCGCAACATGACAACTACTACAAAATACATATTTGTAACTGGTGGTGTTACTTCTTCTTTAGGGAAAGGTATCATCGCAGCCTCTTTAGCTAAGCTTCTTCAAGCTCAAGGTTACAGAACAACAATTCAAAAATTAGATCCTTACATTAACGTAGATCCAGGAACTTTAAATCCTTATGAGCATGGCGAATGTTATGTGACAGATGATGGAGCAGAAACAGATTTAGACCTAGGTCATTACGAGCGTTTTTTAAATGTGCCAACAAGTCAGTCAAATAACGTAACTACTGGTCGTATATATCAGAGTGTTATAGAAAAAGAACGTCGTGGTGAGTTTTTGGGCAAAACGGTACAGGTGATTCCTCATATTACAGATGAGATTAAACATCGTGTACAAATCTTAGGGAATTCTGGAGATTATGATATCGTAATTACAGAAATAGGAGGAACTGTTGGTGATATTGAGTCACTGCCTTATATTGAAGCAGTAAGACAACTAAAATGGGATCTTGGTGAAAACAATGCCATTGTTATTCATTTAACGTTAGTTCCTTACTTATCTGCAGCTGGAGAATTAAAAACAAAACCAACACAACATAGTGTAAAAACATTAATGGAAAGTGGTGTAATGGCAGATGTATTAGTTTGTCGTACAGAACATGAACTTCCATTAGAACTACGAGATAAACTTGCTAAATTTTGCAACGTACGTCCAGAAGCAGTTATTCAGTCTATTGATGCTTCTACAATTTATGATGTTCCTAATTTAATGTTAGAAGAAGGTCTCGATACAGTAGTTCTTAAAAAGCTAGATTTAAAAAGCACAGAGCCAGATTTAACAATTTGGAATCAATTTTTATCACGTCATAAAAATCCAAAAGGAGAAGTAACTATAGGCCTTATTGGTAAATATGTAGAACTTCAAGATTCCTATAAATCTATATTAGAATCCTTTATTCATGCTGGAGCAGAGAATGAAGTAAAAGTAAAAGTAGAGTCTATACATTCTGAATATTTAACAGAGAAAAATGCTTCGGAAAAATTAAAGCATCTGCATGGTGTTTTAGTAGCTCCAGGATTTGGAGAGCGTGGTATTGAAGGTAAAATTGAAGCAGTACGATATGTTCGTGAGCATAATATTCCTTTTTTTGGTATATGTTTAGGTATGCAAATGGCAGTTATTGAATATTCTAGAAATGTTCTAGGTTTGGCAAATGCTAATTCTACCGAAATGGATGAGAACACACCAAATCCTGTCATTAACCTTATGGAATCGCAAAAAACAATCATAGATAAAGGTGGTACAATGCGACTAGGTGCTTGGGACTGCAAATTATTAGATGGTAGTTTGGTTAAAGATATTTATCAATCTGTTGATATAAAAGAACGTCACAGACATCGTTATGAATTTAATAACGATTATAAGCAACAAATTGAAGATGCTGGGATGAAAGCAACAGGTTTAAATCCTGAAACTGGCTTGGTGGAAATTGTAGAAATTCCAACACACAATTGGTTTGTTGGCGTGCAGTATCATCCAGAATATAAGAGTACAGTTGCTAATCCACATCCACTTTTTGTGTCCTTTGTGAAGGCAGCATTAGAGTACAAAACACATAATTAAAGTGTCAGTATGGCACAGAAATAATATTGGAAAGCTTTTTGATAAAAGTGTACCAGTCTCACTAACCAATCAGAGACATTTTTAAATTATAACATGGAAGAAAAAAAATTCGACGTAAAATCGATTATAGGATTCATTCTTATCTTCGCAATATTAATTTTCATGATGTGGAAAAATCAACCCACTCCTGAAGAAATAGCAGAACAAGAAAAGCAGGAACAAATTGAAGCTGATAAAAAAGTAGAAGCAAAAGAAGTTAAAGAGACTAAAGTTGTAACTGCAGATGATTTTACAGCACCAAAGCCTGGAGATTCTTTAAAAATTGAAGAATTAAAAAATAAACTAGGAGCGTTTGCTTATTCATCAACATTGCCATCTGCAACAGATAACCATACAACTGTACAAACAGATGTACTGGATTTGAAATTTAGTAATAAAGGTGGTTTTCTTTCTGAAGTAATTCTGAAGCAATTTGTTGATTATGATTCTATTCCAATAGCATTAATTCAAGATGGTAATGAATCATTTAATATTACCATTCCAACTACAGATAATAGAATACTTAATACTAATGAGCAGTATTTTGAGCCTACAGTAACCAAAAATGGAGAAAACACTGTGGTTTCAATGAAATTCAAAGCATCAGAATCTCAGTTTTTAGAGTACCGTTATGAGTTGAAGCCAAATGAGTATATGATAGATTTTTCTATTAGATCTAAAGGTTTGAACAACGTAGTCAATAGTTCTCAAGCCATCGATTTAGACTGGCAATTAAAAACCTATCGTCATGATGAGAGTATCACATATGAGAATCGTTATACGCGATTAACATATATGTATGAAGGCGAAAAGATTGATAAACTAGCACAAGCTGGAGAAGATGAAGAGGTTATTGAAGATGCACGTTGGTTATCATATAGACAGCACTTTTTTAGTACTATTCTTGTTGCCGAAACGCCATTTAAAAGTGCAAGAATTTCTACTACTGATCTTGTAGAAAATGAAGAGATTGATACGGTTTTTACAAAGCAGTTTGCATCTAAGTTGCCATTAACATTTACTAATGGAGAAGCAGACAATAATTTTAAATTATATTTTGGTCCAACAGATAGTAAGGTTTTAAAGGAGTATGATCATAGTTTAGAAGAAAGTATCCCATTTGGTTGGGGGATTTTTGGATGGATCAATAAGCATTTGTTTATTCCTTTGTTTGGTTTCTTAAGTGGATTCTTACCATATGGTATCGCTATTATTGTGATGACGATTTTAATAAAATTAGTGATGTCATTTGTACAGTACAAGCAATTTTTATCACAAGCAAAAATGAAGGTTTTAAAACCTGAGTTAGATGCAATTAGAGAGAAGCATAAAGACAATAAAATGAAAGCGCAACAAGAAACAATGGCGCTTCAAAACAAAGCAGGAGCAAGTCCTTTAGCTGGTTGTTTACCTGGTTTAATACAATTACCAGTGTTTTATGCCTTATTCATGTTTTTTCCAACAGCTTTTGCATTACGACAAAAAAGCTTCCTTTGGGCAGATGATTTGTCATCTTTTGATTCTATTTATGATTTTCCAAACGGATTTAGTATTCCAATGTATGGAGATCATGTGAGTTTATTTCCAATTTTGGCGGCAGTAGCTATTTTCTTTTATATGAAAATGACGACAGGTCAACAAATGGCATCACAACCAACGCAAGAAGGTATGCCAGATATGAGTAAAATGATGAAGTATATGATATACTTCTCTCCTATATTAATGCTTGTTTTCTTTAATCAATATGCGTCAGGGTTAAGTTTGTATTACTTTATCTCTAACCTTATTAGTATTGGGATTATGTTAGTCATCAAGAATTATATTCTAGATGAAGATAAGATTCACGCACAGATTCAAGTGAATAAGACAAAACCTAAGAAACAAAATAAGTTTCAGAAGAAGATGTCTAATATGATGGAGCAAGCTGAACAACAGAAGCAAGCACAGCAGAAGAAAAAGAAATAATACGATATGTATTAATAGAAAAAAGAGCCTTTAGATTATTCTAAAGGTTCTTTTGTTTTTTATGACTTAGGAAATAAGAAGTGCTTACGTCATTGGGTTAATTTGAAATTAGATTCAGTTTTATCATCTGTCATAAGTTACATCAAGTTGCATTTCCGAAGGA
>CAJQOA010000142.1 GCA_905479815.1 uncultured Psychroserpens sp. | reverse complement strand
CGTACAGCAGTTCCTAAATTAAAATTATCTGAAGAATGATGTACAATATGTGCAGCCCATAAAAATCTAACCATATGGTTTTGGCGATGAAACCAGTAATAGGTAAAATCATCTAAAAGCATACAAATTACCCAAATGTACCAAGCATATCCAAAAGATTCCCAACCCATAATATTCATACGAACACCATTTATCATTGGATTGAAGAGCTCATAAGCAAAATTAAGAATAAAAATCACAGAGACTGTTTTAATAAGCGCACCTAGTATTACAGAACCTATACCAAGCGATAGACTTGATACTAAATCTTTCCATTTGTAGAGTTTCTTATCATCAAAAACTTTACTGTAGGTAAGTTCTAAGGCGATAAAACATAAAAAACATGGAACTCCGTAGACTAAGGGGTTAGTAAAATCCATTTAATTATCA
Organism: uncultured Psychroserpens sp.; assembly: GCA_905479815.1. Lineage (GTDB taxonomy): Bacteria > Bacteroidota > Bacteroidia > Flavobacteriales > Flavobacteriaceae > Psychroserpens. Next base: position 39,478 of record CAJQOA010000142.1, on the reverse strand, counting down.
ATATTTTTTAGGTGAGACTCTATTATACCAATTTTTAGAAGCTTTTCATTTGTAATCAATACACAATGATTTATAAGAGAATTCAAATTTTGAGACGTTTTTTTGTAAATATACAGTATAGCATATAAAATAGAGCATACTCATTGTATTACTTCCCAATACAGAAATTTGCAAAAATATTACCTAACAAATCATCATTGGTAATCTCTCCAGTAATCTCTCCGAAGTGATATAAAGCTTGACGAATATCTATTGCTAATAAATCTCCAGATAATTCAGTTTCTAATCCGTTTTTCACTTTTTGAATTTCTTCAAACGCCTTCAATAGCGCATCATAATGGCGAGAATTGGTAACAATAGTTTCATTATTACGTAAAGCACCTGTATTAATCAAATCTAATAAAGAATTGGTTAATTGCTCAACTCCAAAACCAGTTTTCGCAGATAATAACTGAATTTCAGGTATCGTGCTTTGCATTTCTGAAATTTGAATATCATCAATCTGATCTATTTTATTAGACACGACAAGTAATGGTTTTTGCGGATATTTATTTTTAATTTTCTCTAATTCAATTTTAAACTTAGAGCCTTTAGTTTTAAACTCTGTACTATCAAACAAGAAAATAACTACTTGCGCTTGATCTATTTTCTCAAAGGTTTTTTTAATTCCAATGGTTTCAACAACATCTTTAGTATCTCTTATTCCAGCTGTATCAATAAACCTAAAACCAATACCTCCTATTGATATTTCATCTTCAATGGTGTCTCTTGTTGTTCCTGCTATTTCTGATACTATGGCGCGTTCTTCATTTAAAAGCGCATTAAGCAATGTTGATTTACCAACATTTGGTTCTCCAACTATGGCTACTGGAATTCCGTTTTTTATAACGTTTCCAACGGCAAAAGAATCAATTAATCTTTTTAACACAAAAGTGATTCTCTCCACAAGTTCTTTAAACTGACTTCTATCGGCAAATTCAACGTCTTCTTCTGCAAAATCGAGTTCTAACTCAATTAACGATGCAAAATTTAGCAGCTCTTCTCTTAGTGTTGCGATTTCAGAAGAGAAACCACCACGCATTTGCTGCATAGCAACTTGATGAGATGCCTCGTTATCACTCGCAATCAAATCTGCTACAGCTTCTGCTTGTGATAAATCTAATTTTCCGTTTAGAAACGCTCTCAATGTGAACTCTCCTGCATTTGCCGTACGGCAACCTTTCCGAAGAAACAATTGAATAATTTCTTGTTGGATGTATAAACTTCCATGACATGAGATTTCAACAACATCTTCTCCTGTATAAGAATTTGGATTTTTAAATACCGATACTAAAACCTCATCAACAATACGTTTATCATCAACTATATGCCCTAAATGGATCGTATGTGTCAATTGTTTTTGCAATGATTTCTTTTTTATCACAGAAGTAAAATGTGCATCTGCAATAGCGATAGCATTCTTACCAGAAAGTCTAATCACAGCAATTGCGCCGCTTCCAGATGCTGTTGCCAATGCAATAATAGTATCTTGATCAATCATTGAGTTGTTTTTGACAAAAGTATTGCAATTTTAGATTTTATTATGAAAATTGGATTGATATTCTCTCAACTAACTTATTATATTTGCAATATAAAATTTTTAATTATGAAGAACTTAGTTTCAATTTTAGCTTTTTGCTTATTAGTTATAGCATGTAAAACAGAAGAAAAGAAAGCGCCTCTTGATGGATATCTTATAGAAGGAAATGCTCCTGGGATTTATAATGGTATTAGGGTATATCTACAATCTGCAGATGAACGCAATAAAAAAATCAATAGAGATACGGCTATTGTAATGAACGAGAAATTTGTTTTTGAAGGTAAAATTGATAATCCAGAAATATGGTATTTAACTGTAAATAGTGTAAATGGAAGCTCTGCTTTTATTATAGAAAACGATTATTACACTATAAATCTAGATAAGGATAAAGTTGATAATACTGTAATAAAAGGGCCTAAAGCTAATACAGCTCTAAAGGCGTATTTTGCTGATATTAAAGAGTTAAGTAACAGACGCACCAAATTATTGGGACAAATGAGAACAGCTGGTGATGCTTCTCTAAGAGAAGATGTTAATGAAGACATCGTTACTCTTAATATTGAGCAATCAAAAATTCCTTTTAAACATATCGAACATAATAAAGATAACGTTGCATCTCTTATTTTTATTAATAATGAATTAAACTCTAAAGAAGCAGATATTGATAAGCTAGCAGGAGCTTTAGATAATCTAAATAGTGATATTAAGAGCTCAAATCTTGGGACTAAATTAACGATGAGGATAGAACAAGTAAAAAAAATAAAAGCTGCTGAAGGCGCAACTCAAATAGGTAGTATGGCTCCTCAGTTTTCTGCTCCTACACCAGATGGAAAACAATTATCTCTTAAACAAGCCATGGGCAAAGTTACAGTAATAGATTTCTGGGCAGCTTGGTGTGGACCTTGTAGAAGAGAAAATCCAAATGTAGTTAGAGTGTATAATAAATACCACAGTAAAGGATTAGAAATTATTGGTGTATCATTAGATGGTAGTGGTAGACAAAAAGACCCAAAAAATGCTTGGATAAAAGCAATAGAACAAGATAAACTCACATGGCATCAAGTATCTAACTTAAGTTACTTTAATGACCCTGTAGCAAGAGCATATAATATTAAGTCTATTCCTGCGACATATATTTTAGATGAAACAGGAAAAATTGTAGCGAAGAACTTAAGAGGTGCAGCTCTTGAAGCTAAGATTGCAGAATTATTAAATTAAATTTATTATTACTTCGCAAAAGAGCCTTTAATGACAAATTAAAGGCTCTTTTTTTATTTTAAATTTTACCTAACTTATGCATAACAAATAGCACCACAATTGGTATCGCTAATAAACCAACCATTAATAAATCGGTTTCAAATAATGATGGCTTTAAAATTAAAGTAATCACATAACCTCCAACAGCACCGCCAAAATGTGCATCGTGACCAATATTGCCTACTCTTTTTTTCATTCCGTAGATAGAATATAATAAGTAACCTATCCCAAAAACAAAACCAGGAATGAAGAAATTAATTTTCATCATAGGATTCATTAAAATAGCAGAATAAAGTATCCCCATCACAGCACCACTTGCCCCTACTGCACTATATTGATATTCATTTTGATGAAAATAATAAGACAGCAAACTGCCTAAAGCTAAACTCCCTATATATACAATTAAAAAATTAAGTTCTCCTAGATCATAGATTACCCAATCTGCAAAAAAATAAAGCGTTACCATATTAAACAATAAGTGCTGCATATCTGCGTGTAAAAACCCAGAGCTAAACATTCTAAATTGCTCTCCCCTTTTTATTCCTCCAACATTAAATTTGTAACGCTCAAAAAAACCATAATCGTTAAATCCTTTATACGATACTAATGCATTTGCTGCAATGATAATAATGGTAAATAAACTCAAACTACCCATAGACTATAAACGTTTTATTATATATATATTTGCGATTGCAAATCTAATCAATAATGCAATTTATAATTTACATTTTAGTTTATCCATTTTTATGGCTTATTTCTATACTTCCGTTTAGATTGCTTTATGCATTTTCAGATGGTCTCTATATTTTAATCTTTAGAGTTTTTGGATATAGGAAAAAAGTAGTGATCTCTAATTTGAAATTAGTTTTTCCAGAAAAGAGCGAAAAAGAAATTAAAGACATCACCAAAAAGTTTTATCACCATCTATGTGATATGATGGTTGAAGCAATTAAATCTTTAACTATTACAGAAGAAGAAATGAAAAAACGCTTCACATTTACCAACGTTGAATTATTACAAGACCTTGAAGACAATGGAAGAAGTGTAGCGCTTATGTGCGGACACTATGGAAGCTGGGAATGGATTTTTGTCTTACAAAGTTATATTAAAAACAAAGGATATGCCGTTTACAAGCGTATTGAAAACAAGCATTTTGATAAGCTAATTAAAGGCATTCGTGCTAAATATAATAGCGAACTGATTACGACCAAAGAGACTATTCCTAAATTAATGAAAGCTAAGGTTCATAAGAAGACTTTTATCTGTGGGTTTGTTTCAGATCAATCAGCAAAACGATGGAAAGCACTTCATTGGGCAGAATTTATGGGTTATAGAGTACCAATGCATACTGGAGCCGAAATGTTAGCCAAACGTCTTGATTTAGCTGTTGTTTTCTTTAAAGTGAAGCGCTTAAAACGAGGTTATTATGAAACGACTTTTGAAACCATTACAGAACACCCAAAAGAGTTTAAAAATTATGAGATTACAGATATCTTTTTCCGTTTGGTAGAACAACAAATTTATGAAGCACCAGAATTTTATTTATGGACGCATAAACGCTGGAAAGATAAAGATAAGTCTCCAGAGGATTATGATAAAGTTAAAGTGTAAACCAGCTTTCTAATTGACTATTATCTGTCTTTTTATTAATTAAAGACTCATGGATAAACTCATTAGTTTTTCCATCATATTGATAGTTTTTAGCCCATTCTTTATGATTTTGAGCTAAAGCCTTAAGACTCTCACAAACAAAATTCATTTCTTTATTAGTGGTCGTTGGATGAATAGACATACGTATCCAACCTGGTTTACGAATTAAATCTCCAATAGAAATTTCTTGTGTTAATTCATTACTCGTTTGTTGATCTACATGTAATAAAAAATGACCATAAGTCCCAGCACAACTACATCCACCTCTTGTTTGAATACCAAAGCGATCATTTAAAAGTTTCACTCCAAGATTAAAATGCAAATCATCAATATAAAATGAAATCACACCTAAACGATCTTGATGCTGACCAGCAAGAATATTAAGATTTTCTTCGGAAGCTAATGATGAAAAAACAGTACGCACTAATTCATGCTCTCTTTTGAGAATATTATCTACTCCCATTTGTTCTTTGAGCTTAATAGAAAGCGCTGTCTTTATGGTTTGTAGAAAACCTGGTGTACCTCCATCTTCTCGATCTTCAATATTATCTATGTACTTATGTTCTCCCCAAGGATTAGTCCAACTTACAGTTCCTCCTCCTGGACAATCAGGAATCATGTTTTTATATAACTTTTTATTAAAAATCAATACACCTGAAGTTCCTGGTCCTCCCAAAAATTTATGAGGAGAAAAGAAAATAGCATCTAAGTTTTGTAATTCGTTTTCTGGATGCATATCAATCTCTACGTATGGTGCAGAACATGCAAAGTCAACAAAGCAAACCCCTCCATGCTTATGCATGACTTCAGCAATTTTATGATGTGGTGTTTGAACTCCAGTAACATTAGAGCCTCCAATAATCGAAGCGATTTTTAAAGTAAAGTCTTTATATTTTTCTAATAAGATCTCTAAATTGTCTATACTAAACAATCCATCTTCATCTGGAGGTATAACTTCTACTTTGGCAATTGTCTCCAACCATGATGTTTGATTAGAATGATGTTCCATATGAGTAATAAAAACAACAGGACGAATTTCATCAGGCACAGTAGTGTATTGTCTTAAATTCTCTGGCACTTTTAATCCAAGAATTCGTTGAAATTTATTCACTACACCTGTCATTCCATTTCCAGATACGATTAAAACATCGTCGTCATCACAATTAACATGACGTTTAATAATATGTTTAGCTTCATGATACGCTTTTGTCATTGCCGTACCAGAAACTGTTGTTTCTGTATGTGTATTGGCTACAAAAGGTCCAAACTCGTTACAGAGCTTTTCTTCTATTGGTCTGTATAATCGTCCAGAAGCAGTCCAATCTGTATAGATTATTTTTTTGTTTCCAAAAGGAGATTCAAACTCCTGATCAATTCCAATAATATGTTGTCGAAACTGATTGAAATACAATTCAAGTTCTGATGGCTTTGACGTAGACATTTCTGTAGAAATCATATTAAAATGCTTTAAGTAAAGATACTAAATATTTGCGATTGCTTTAATTTCTAGAATGATACGGTCTGCTAAACTATCTGCTTCGTTTTGACTTGGTGCTTCTGTATAAATTCTAATAATTGGTTCTGTATTACTTTTTCTTAAGTGTACCCATGAATTAGAAAAATCAATTTTCACACCATCAATAGTGGTTAGATTCTCTTCAGAGTATTTGTTCTCCATAGCAACGAGTAACCCATCAACATCTAATTCTGGAGTTAATTGGATTTTCTTTTTACTCATGAAATAATTAGGATAGCTAGCTCTAAGCTCACTCACTTTCATTTTCTTTTCAGCTAAAAGGCTTAAAAATAAAGCGACACCTACTAATGCATCTCTTCCGTAGTGCGAATCTGGATATATTATTCCGCCATTTCCTTCTCCTCCAATAACAGCGTTATTCTTCTTCATTAAGTTAACAACATTCACCTCTCCTACTGCACTAGCTTGGTAAATTCCTCCATGTTTTTCTGTAACATCACGTAATGCACGCGTAGAACTCATATTACTAACTGTATTACCAGATGTTTTGCTCAATACATAATCTGCACAAGCTACTAATGTGTATTCTTCACCAAACATTTCTCCTGTTTCATCCACAAATGCCAAACGATCAACATCTGGATCTACGACGATTCCAAAATCTGCACGTTCTTTGACAACTTCTTCTGACAAATCTGTTAAATGTTCTTTAAGTGGTTCTGGGTTATGAGGAAAATGTCCTGTAGGATCACAATACAATTTCACAGCATGTACTCCTAATCGTTCTAATAACAATGGGATTGCAATTCCACCTGTAGAATTAACACCATCTACAACTACTTTAAATTTCGCTTTTTCAATCGCGCTTTTATTTACTAATTCTAAATCTAAAACCTCATCAATATGAATATCTATATACGCATCATTGATTGTAATTTTACCTAAATCATCAACCTCTGCAAACGCCATATCATTAGACTCGGCTATTTTTAAGATTTTAGCACCTTCTTCTCCATTTAGAAACTCTCCTTTTGAGTCTAGAAGTTTAAGTGCATTCCATTGTTTTGGGTTATGACTTGCCGTTAAGATTATACCACCATCTGCATGTTCCATAGGCACAGCAATTTCAACGGTTGGTGTTGTAGATAAACCAAGATCAATAACGTTAATACCTAATCCTACCAATGTATTCATGACTAAGTTTTGAATCATTTCTCCTGAAATTCTTGCATCTCTTCCAACAACGACTCTATAGTTTTCCTTATTGCGTTGTTGCTTAATCCATGTTCCGTAAGCAGATGCAAATTTAACAGCGTCTATAGGTGTTAAGTTATCACCAACATTACCTCCAATTGTTCCGCGTATTCCTGAGATTGATTTTATAAGTGTCATTATCTAAATTTTGTTTTCAGTTTTAAAAAATAAGTTTCAAAATATGTATAGCTCAAATGTGCTAAAAGTATTGTTATTGCAAAAGTCAATATATAAATTAAAAGAATGGTTATGGTATCATTAAAAATTTTGAGTTCTTCGATTTTCAGCATAAAAAACACGACACAATTTAAAGCGATCACATGAAACATATAAATTCCATAACTAATCTGTCCTAAATAATTAAGAAATTTGTGACTAAGCCTTTTACCAAAGTTATTATGAGCCAGTGTATGAATAAACAAACCAAATAATAACATTGTTGTTAAATTACGTATCCAGAGGTCTTGAAATTTAAATACATCTGTCGCAAAATATAAAACGGTTGCAACAACAATAAATAGTGGTATTACTCTGGAAATTTTCAAAAATTCCAACCGTTTCTTTTCTTCTAAAATGGCAACAATACCTCCAAAAAACAATAAAAAATAAACAAAACTAAATCGACGTAAAGTATCTAAAACGTTTAAATGAAATAGTATAAAATAGCCAATCGTTAAGATGGATAGTATTAATAGTATTCTATGCTTCTTAACTATATATAAAAGCGGAGCGATCATTACATAAAACTGTTCTTCGATCCCAATAGACCAAAGAACTTCAAGAATACCTCCAGGATGATATAATCGAGCAAAAACATTTGGAAAAAAGAAAGTGGTCATTAAAACGCCTTCTCCTAAATTATAATTGTTTTCAAAAGGAATGTTTAGAGCAGGTAGAATTTGCCAATAAAACAGAAAACCAAAAATAATTATGAGATAATATAAAGGGAAAATTCTCAGGATTCGTCTTATATAAAACTTTTTAATAGAAAAATCATCTTGTTGCTTGTAGCGATAGATCAATCTAATAATCAAAAAGCCACTTAATACAAAAAACATATAAACAGCTTCTGTACCTCTATTAAAAACTGGAGCATCAAGAAAATAAGGGAGACCTTGATTTCTGCTTAGTTGTGGTATATGAAAAAACAGTACCAACGAAGCCAATAAAAAACGTAAGGGATCTAAATTTGGTAATCTATCCAAGTGTAAGCGTTTAGAACTCAAAAATACATATATTTATTGAATGAATTTTCTAGCCCATATATTTCTTTCAAATAACGATAATCAAATCACAATTGGCAATTTTATTGCTGATGGCATACGTGGTAAACGCTATAAAAAATACCCCATAGATATTCAAAAAGGAATTCTATTACATCGGCAAATAGACACGTTCACAGATGCACATCCAACCGTAAGACAAAGCACTAAACGTTTACATGAAAATTACGGTCATTACAGTGGTGTCATTGTTGATATTTTATATGATCATTTTCTAGCAAAAAATTGGACACAGTATTCTGAGGTTCCTTTGCCAGAATACATAGAGCGTTTCTATGATTTATTAGAAAACAATTTCGAAACACTTCCTGTTCGTATTCAAAAAATGATGCCACATATGATTTCAGATAATTGGCTTTTGAGTTATGCTAAAATTGAAGGGATTCAAAAGGTTTTAGACGGAATGAACCGACGTACTAAAAACATATCTGGAATGAACAGAGCAACAGTAGAACTCAAAGAATTTTATACCGAATTTGAAGACGAATTTACCTCATTTTTTGAAGAACTCAGAGCATTTAGTAAAGACACCTTAAGTAACATTGAAAAGAAACTAGCAGATGACATTTAAAATCACACTCCTAATTATAGGCTTATCGCTTATCTCTTGTAAAAAAGAGACTATTTCTAAACGCGGAACTATAACAAAAAAAGCAATGGTTGTTTCTGCACGGGAAGAAGCCTCAAAAATTGGTAGCGATATTCTACAACAAGGTGGTAATGCTTTTGACGCTATGTTTGCAACAGAAATGGCACTTGCTGTGACTTATCCTTACGCTGGAAACCTTGGAGGTGGAGGTTTTATGGTCTATCGTTTAAACACTGGAGAAACTGGCGCATTAGATTATCGTGAAAAAGCACCATTAGCTGCAAGTAAAAACATGTATTTAGACTCCCTCGGAAATGTGATACCTAACAAAAGTACCGTTGGTGCATATGCTGTTGGCGTTCCAGGAACTGTCGCTGGAATTTTTGCTGCTCACGAAAAATTTGGAACACTCCCTATTGAAACACTTTTAAAGCCTGTAATAGCATTAGCTGAAAACGGATTCACAATTACAGAAAAGCAACAAAACCGATTTATAAAATATGATAGTATTATTACAGCTGTCAATGGGAAACAAGTCCCTATTAATAAAACAGTAACCGTAAATTCAACATTTAAAAATGCAGCGCTTGCCAAAACATTACAACGCATTTCAGATCATGGTCGCGATGAGTTTTATACTGGACAAACTGCAACACAACTCGTTGAATTTTTAAATCAATATGGTGGTATTATAACTTCAGAAGATTTAGTGCAATATCAAGCACAATGGAGAGCACCTATAACTTTTGAATATGATAATCTCAAAATTACTTCAATGTCTCCTCCATCGTCTGGAGGTTTATGTCTTGCCCAAATCATGAAAATGATAGAGCCTTATGATGTCAGTCAATATGGTCAAAATTCTCTAGAAACAATGCAAGTTATTGTAGAAGCTGAGAAACAAGCCTATTCAGATCGTAGTTATTATTTAGGTGATCCAGATTTTGTGAATATCCCAATTGAAGATTTATTGAGCGCATCATATCTCAAAAACCGTATGGCACATTTTTCTTTTGATGCTGCGATACCTTCAGATTCTATTTCCTATGGAAGGTTAAAGGATTACACGATGGAAATTTCCGAAGGCATTCAATATGAAGAACACGAAGAAACGACTCACTACTCTATTGTTGATCAATTTGGGAATGCAGTTGCAGTAACCACAACCTTAAATGGTGCTTTTGGTTCTAAATTGTATAGTGAAGACTTAGGCTTTTTCCTTAATAATGAAATGGATGATTTTAGCAGTAAACCTGGAGTTCCTAATGTGTACGGACTCATTGGCGGAAAAGCAAATGCTATAGCACCTCAAAAACGAATGTTAAGTGCAATGACGCCTACTATTGTAGAAAAAGATGGCAAACTCTTTATGGTTGTAGGTACTCCTGGAGGTTCAACAATTATCACTTCTGTGTTACAAACCATTCTTAATGTACATGAATTTGACATGACAATGCAACAAGCTGTCGATGCGCCACGTTTTCATCACCAATGGCTACCAGAAGAAATTAGAATTGAACCTAGTAGGTTTGATATGGCTCTTTTAAACCAATTGAAATCTAAAGGCTACACTATTAATCAAAAACGAACTCCTGTTATTGGAAAAGTAGATGCTATTTTGGTTTTAGATGATGGTACTTTAGAAGCTGGAGCAGATTATCGTGGTGATGATGTTGGTGTTGGGTTTTGATGTATTTGCAAAACAATCAAACAGTTACATCATATATCTAGTTAAAATTTGAGTATTAAAACACTTAATAGGTATTTATACGTATTTAAAATTATCCGTAATTTAACTCTAAATTACAGTCACTTACTATATTAAATTTACATCATAATTAATTCTAAAAAATTTTAAATTATGGCGTACACATTTAACATGCAAAACACCTTAAGCGAAGAAGTAATCGTGAGTTGGTATGATTGGAACGACGGTAGACATTGGAAATCTGCAGCTAACATTAATATTTCAGCTAATGGGAACCAAACAATAGACGCTCTTAACAATGTTGTCATTCAAATTAGTGTTTATAAGACTAATGATGACCCATTACTCGATGGCATATGGATGAATTTTTATGCGACAAAAAGAAACATGAAAATTGTTGAGCATAATGGAGTTACTTCAATTGAATATACTAATTAAGTCACTAGATTTTTCATTAGTATTTTGAAGTAAAATTTCACAAATTATGAGCATTTATAAAAGAAGGTTGAATATTTTTCAATCTTCTTTTATAATTTAAACTTTTTATTTAGGAAAATATTGGTTCATTTTTAGACTACCTCAAAAAAACATATTCATATTTTGGTATTCTCAGCTAAATCGTTTCAACAATTTTGTATCTTTAGATACAATCTAATCCAACCAAAATATGAAACGATTAATTCTAGCCTTCTTAGGCTTATTCGCTATTAGCGCTTTTGCCCAAACCAAATTATTAAGACAACCAACAATTCACAACAACGATGTCGTTTTTGTCTACGCCAATGACCTTTGGAAATCTTCAGTAAATGGAGGAACAGCAATCAGGTTGACTAGCGATGACGGTTATGAATCTAGTCCGCATTTTTCAAACGATGGTAAATGGATCGCATTCTCAGCGCAATACGATGGAAATGTAGACGTTTTTATTGTATCTTCGGAAGGCGGAGAACCTCAACGATTAACGTATCATTCATCAGTAGATATTGTTCAAGGATGGACACCAGATGGACAAATTTTATTTCGTTCTAACAGAGAAGGTCGACCTACACAAACCAATAAATTCTTTACCGTTTCAACAAAAGGAGAATTGCCTGTGGCTTTAGATATACCAAGAGCTGCTTATGGAGATATTTCTGCAGATGGCAAACATGTTGCCTATACTCCTATTACATCTTGGGATCCCGAATGGCGAAATTATCGTGGTGGCCAAGCCATGCCAATTTGGATTGTAGATTTAAAAAGCAAAGAATTAGTGACGACACCACAAACGGATAAAGAACGTCATCTAGATCCTGTTTGGGTTAATGGTGTTGTGTATTACTTATCTGAGCGTGATTACACTAGTAACATTTGGTCTTTTGATCCTAAAACAAAGACTGAAAAGCAAATGACATTCCACAAAAAATTTGATACTAAGAGTTTAGATGCTAGTGCAGATATGATTGTTTATGAACAAGGAGGATCTCTGCATACGCTCAATCCACAAACAGGAGCAACTAAAACATTGAATATAGAAGTCAAAGCAGATCTTAATTTTTCTCGAGAACGTTGGGAAGATGTAACTGGAAGGCAATTATCAAATCCAAATATATCGCCTAACGGAAAACGTGCCATATTTGAACATCGAGGCGATATCTTCACTGTTCCAAAAGAAAACGGAACATGGAGAAATCTAACCAATTCTTCTGGGATTGCAGATCGTGCTCCAATTTGGTCACCAAAAGGAGATAAAGTTGCTTGGTTCTCAGATAAAAGTGGCGAATACCAAATGGTCATTGCAGATCAGGATGGTCAAAACCAACAATACATTAAACTTCCAAATACGACATTCTACTTTCAACCAGATTGGTCTCCTGATGGAAAACATATCGCTTACACAGATACAGATTTTAATATTTGGATCATTAATATAGATACAAAGAAAGCAATCATTGCAGATACTGAAGGTTATGCACATCCTAATAGAAGTATGAATCCTAAGTGGTCTCCAGACAGTAAATGGATTGCCTATGCAAAGCAAAACAATAGCAGCTTTAAATCTATTTATGCATACAACATTGATTCTAAAAAAATTGTTCCTATTACTGATCCTCTAGCAGATGCTATTAGTCCGGTTTGGGATGCATCTGGAAAATACCTATACACATTGGCGAGCACTAATTACGGATTAGCAACTGGATGGTTAGATATGAGTTCTTATGATCCTGAAACTACACGAAGCTTGTATGCAGTTGTTTTATCTAAAGAAGACAAAGCGCCAAATCACATTAAAACAGATGAAGAAACTCTCGAAGAGAAAACAGATGAAAAAAGTGATAAAAACAAAGATTCAAAAGATAAAGCAAAACCTGATTCTGGTGTTATTGTAAAAATTGATACTAATGGGTTATTTGATCGCGCTATCCCATTAAACTTACCAGATGGCAATTATGTAGCCTTAGCAAAAGCATCAAAAGGTCATGTGTTTATTGCTGAAGCTTCAGATGAAGGGAATGGTGTGAAAATTCACGACTTTGATACCGAAAAAGATGAAGCTTCTGATTTTGACAACGGTGTGCAACAAATGATAATTTCCGAAGATAGAAATTCAATTCTTCTAAATAAAAATGGTCAATGGGCTATTGTAGCAACGAAAGGCAAGGCTGATTTTTCCAAAGGAAAAATCAATACAAATCTCAAAATAAAAATTGATCCTAAAGAAGAATATAAACAAATCTTTAAAGAAGGTTGGCGTTATATGCGTGATTTTTTATATGTTGACAATGTCCATGGAGCACCTTGGGATGATGTCTATAAATGGTATTCGCCTTGGATTAATCATGTGCGTCACAGAACCGATTTAAATTATGTTGTTGATATTATGAGTGGCGAGGTGGCTATTGGTCATTCTTACGTTCGTGGTGGTGATTTACCTAATGTAAATCGTGTTCCTGTTGGTTTATTAGGAGCAGATATTGTTCTCAATAATGGATCGTACCAAATTAAAAAAATATTTAATGGAGAGCGTTGGAATCCTGGAACCTATGCACCTTTATCACAACCAGGAATAACAATTAATGAAGGTGATTACTTGTTAGCCATAAATGGGACCTCGCTTTCTAAAGATTTGAATCCGTATGAATTATTAGAACAAACTGCTGGTCGTGAAATTAATATCACAGTGAATAGTAAACCATCAATGACTGGTTCCCAAACGGTTTTAATCACACCTGTATCTAATGAACGTAGCTTAAGATATTTAGATTGGGTAGAAGGTAATCGTCGTAAAGTTGACGAGCTATCTAACGGGAAACTAGCATACGTGTATGTTCCTAATACTGGAGGAGGCGGTTTTACATCTTTTAATCGTTACTATTTCTCACAGCAAGATAAAAAAGGAGCCATTATAGATGAACGTAATAATGGTGGCGGATCTGCTGCAGATTATATGATTGATATTATGAATCGTAAGTTATTCGGTTATTTCAACAGTAAAACGAAAACTAATCGTCCTTGGACAACACCTATGGCTGGTATTTGGGGACCAAAAGTGATGATCATAAATGAACGTGCTGGTTCTGGTGGTGACTTATTACCATACATGTTCAAAGAAGCTAATCTAGGGACTATAGTAGGCACAAGAACTTGGGGAGGACTTGTTGGTACTTGGGATACACCTGCTTTTATTGATGGTGGTCGTATGGTTGCACCTCGTGGTGGATTTTATGATGTTGACGGTAATTGGGCTGTAGAAGGCGAAGGTGTTGCTCCAGATATTGAAGTCATACAGCATCCTAAATTAGTGAGCCAAGGTCAAGATCCACAGTTAGAACGTGCTGTTAAAGAAGCAATGAATCAATTAAAAGTTAAAGAGTTTGAACTGATACCTGAACCTACTGCTCCTGTGAGATCTAAACGCCCAGAAGGTTATAAAAAAGACAATTAATATTTAAGGAATTTAAATTACAAATTAGAAGGAAGCACTTAATTATTTCCTTCTAATTTGATAATGTCATAGATGTCATCAGATATATCATACACATTTTCATGCTTTTGATTGGTCAAAATTATAATGATGATATCATCTTGCTTAAATCGTCTAACAACGCACTCAAAGTTTCCGCTAGATCCATGATGAGAATGCTCTGTTATTGTATCATTCTCCCAGTCGCAAAGACCCAGTGGTGCCTGAATATTAAATCCAGATGTTGCTACTTTTGAAAGTTGTTGCACTGACGTTTTACTAACCACATTAAAGTCTCCTAATTGCTCAAGCCAATTGGCTAAATCACGTGCAGTAGATGTTATGAGCATATTTCTAACTGCAATGTTATAATCATCTTGCTCAAAATCGCTACTAAAAGGTATTGCCATAAGCGTTTTGTCTAGATAAGGATATTGGTCTTTAAAAACAGTATTAGACATATTTACTGTACCAAAAATATTAGCTTTCAAATAGTCTTCATAGCTCAAACCACTAATGGATTCGATAATTTTTATAAGTAATATGGGATTATTATTGGAGTACAAATAATCTGAACCTGCATCAAATTCAAGTGTTTCTATGTCCTTGAGTGATTGTATCAAATGATCATCTGTTATAGTGATCCCATTTCCGAAGTATTCATCCCATTCAATTTGTGGTAATCCGCTTGAATACTGCATCAAATGCTCTATAGTTATGCTGTTTGACCAACTAGGAAAATGAGATAAATACTTAGATATCTTATCATCAAGTTTAAGTTTACCTTTTTCTTGTAATTGCATAATTGCAGTTGCAGGAAACTCTTTATATACAGAACCAATATCAAATCTATGATCTTTAGTTAGTAAGTCTGTTTTTGTTGCATCTGCATATCCAAATGAGTTTTCATAGAGTGTTTTACCACCTTTTATGACAAGTACATTGCCATTGAACTTTCCTTTTTGATGTAACTCTGTTAAGTAAGGCTCTATGCTTTCGTGCTTGTTACATCCAACAATTAAAAGACATACACTTATAATTAAAAGATTGAGAATTGAATTTTTCATTTTGATTGGTTGATTAATGATTGATTACTTAAAAGAGACGCTCTATTGCATTTTGTTACAGTTAGTCTTTTATCATTAAGGAGTAAACAACTAAACAATTCGTATTTTTATCAAAACTTTTAAAGTGCCAAAACCAAAAAAAATTCTAAAAATCATAGGAGGTGTTATTATCTTCTTCACCTTACCTACACTCCTATTATTCGCTTTTATGTATTTTAAATACAATGAAGATTTACCAACTGGAGAACAAGGTCTAGCTGCAGACCAGTTAGCAACAAAAATGCTAAACTCTTTAAATCATGATGCTTATAAAACCACAGATTATATAGAGTTTACGTTTATAAAGCGTCACCATTTTAAATGGAATAAAGCTAAAAACAGCTGTGAAGTCTATTGGAAAAACGTTAAAGTCGAATTAGACTTAATACATCACAGTAATTCTAATGTTTATATTTCCGAAGTAAACTATGAAGGCGTTGAAAAAGATGACTACATCAAAAAAGCAGTTGATCTATTTAACAATGATTCCTTTTGGTTGGTTGCGCCATATAAAGTTTTTGATGCTGGAGTAGAACGTAGACTCGTTAAAACAGAAGACAATAAAGAAGCCCTTTTAGTAACTTATACTACTGGTGGATCAACACCAGGTGATTCGTTCTTATGGCATTTTGATGAGGACGGAAAACCAACAAGCTATCAAATGTGGGTAGATATTTTACCTATTGATGGACTAGAAGCGTCTTGGAGTGACTGGACAACGACTGATACTGGAGCTGAACTTCCTGCGTTTCATAAGCTGTTGGCTTTTGGATTGGAGATTGAAGATGTAAAAACTAGTCCTGTAACAGATTGATAATATATTAGATGAAAGACATCTTTAAAGTCACCTACGAATTCCTAATGTTTCTCTCAAGAATCACAGGTTTTAGTTATAAAGAAATCAATATTATGGTTTGGTTTATAATTATACCAATGTCATGGATGCTCCTTATCGATAAGATTAGAGGCAAACACTACTTTAAAACAAGTTTCACAGCACTAATCATAATTGTACTTCTATTTATAAAAGATTATACGATATCCTGCAATAAATTATTTGATGTGTCTGCTGACTTTCTAAGAGGGTTTAATCCTGTTGGCATGAATTATACAGAAGCTTCGGTAGTTATTTGTTTGTTAGTGCCACTGATTGTTTATTTTGTACTGATAAAGAAAGCTTATTTCAGCACAAAACCTATTTAGATTTCTGTCCAACAAACTGTTGCGTCTTCATTTTAAACAACACATTAAAGCTTGTTAAGCTTCCATAGCTACGTGTAATATATTGCTGTAAATCTATTTTCTCTTGTTCATCAAGGTTTTTGCTAGAGTTGATTTTCTGTTCCATAACACGCAAACGGTCTCTTACCATTGTGATTTTATGAAAAAAGTTATCTATTGATAATTCTTTGCCTTGCAAGTTGGTGTCACCTGGTTCCATGATAAGTTTTCCACCTTTCCATTTATCTGAAATGTTAACGACTTCATTTGCATCGCTCCATTTCTTTAGAATATGAACAAGACTACTTTCAACGTCTGCAAAACTAATAGTATCAACTTCGTCTTCGCAAGCTTCAATAACTTCAAAATCGCTATCCATTTCAATGGTTTCTAACCCACTCTCCATGAAGGTCACCCAATAATGTTTTGAGGTGACGTTTGTAACGACTCCTTTTCCAAATTCGTTGTGATTAATCCTTGAACCTATTCCTAATAATTGCATCCTTTAATTTTTTTAATTCTATTACAAGTATAACAAATCCTGAAATAAAGTTCACAAGATTTTAACAACTAAATCTGTACCTTTGCACTTTTGCTATTAAAACACACATTCCAATACGTTTATGACCAAATTTAACGATGCTATTGAGGTTCAAGGTGCCAGAGTGCATAACCTTAAAAATATTGATGTTACTATTCCAAGAGAGAAACTTGTAGTTATTACAGGTTTATCTGGAAGTGGTAAATCATCACTAGCGTTTGACACCATTTATGCAGAAGGTCAACGTCGTTATATTGAAACATTCTCAGCTTATGCTAGACAATTTCTTGGCGGATTAGAACGTCCCGATGTAGATAAAATTGATGGCCTTTCTCCTGTTATTGCCATTGAGCAAAAAACAACTAGTAAATCACCTCGATCTACAGTTGGAACTATTACTGAAATTTATGATTTCTTAAGATTACTTTACGCTCGTGCTAGTGACGCTTACAGCTATAACACTGGTGAGAAAATGGTAAGTTATAGTGATAATCAAATTAAAGACTTAATTAAAGATAGTTATAAAGGAAAGAAAATAAACATCCTCTCTCCTGTTGTACGTTCTCGTAAAGGTCACTATCGTGAATTGTTTGAGCAAATAGCAAAACAGGGTTTTGTAAAAGTAAGAGCAGATGGCGAGGTTAGAGATTTAGTTAAAGGCATGAAGCTAGATCGTTACAAAATGCACGATATTGAAATTGTAATCGATAGGTTAAAAATTGACAATACAGATGATAATGATAAGCGACTATCAGAAACCATAAACACAGCAATGTACCATGGTGATGACGTCCTAATGGTTTTGGACCACGAAACGAATGAAGCACGTTATTTTAGTCGTAATTTGATGTGTCCATCCTCTGGTATTTCTTATCCAAATCCAGAACCTAATAATTTTTCATTTAACTCACCAAAAGGAGCCTGCCAAACTTGTAATGGGATTGGCACTTTATATCAGGTCAATGAAAACAAGATTATACCTGACGACTCATTATCTATAAAAGCAGGCGCATTAGCACCTCATGGGCCACAAAAAAACAGTTGGATTTTTAAACAATTTGAAACCATAGCACAACGCTTTGATTTTAATTTGAATGATTCATATAAAAGTATTCCTGCGGAAGCCAAACAAATGATATTGTATGGTGGTAACGACAAGTTTTCCGTAGAAAGTAAAACTTTAGGCGTCACCAGAGACTATAATATAGATTTTGAAGGTGTTGCCAATTTTATTGAAAGCCAATATAAGAATGCAGAAACAACGTCATTAAAACGTTGGGCAAAAGATTATATGGACAAAGTTGAATGTCCTACCTGTGAAGGCTCTCGTTTAAGAAAAGAATCATTGTATTTTAAAGTCAATGGATTAAATATCGCTGAATTAGCTAATAAAGATATTGTTGATTTAGCAGATTGGTTTGAACATTTAAACCAGCACTTGAGTAAAACGCAATTGCTAATTGGAGAAGAAGTCATCAAAGAAATAAAAACGAGAATCAAATTTTTATTAGATGTAGGTTTAGATTATTTATCATTAAACCGAAGTTCAAAATCCTTATCTGGTGGAGAAGCGCAACGTATTAGATTAGCCACACAAATTGGATCACAATTAGTTGGTGTGCTGTATATTTTAGATGAACCTAGTATTGGTTTACATCAACGTGACAATGAAAAACTCATTAATTCCTTAATCTCACTTCGAGATATAGGCAACTCTGTTATTGTTGTAGAGCATGACAAAGATATGATTGAACGTGCTGATTATGTTATTGATATTGGTCCGAAAGCTGGAAAATATGGCGGAGAAATTATCAGTATTGGTACGCCTGCAGAATTACTCACACACGATACGCTAACTGCTGATTATCTTAACGGAAAGAAAGAAATACCTGTCCCAAAAACAAGACGAAAAGGGAATGGCAAGAAGATTTCACTTAAAGGTTGTACTGGTAATAACTTAAAGAATGTGTCTATTGATATTCCGTTAGGTCAAATGATTGGAGTTACCGGAGTTTCTGGTAGTGGAAAATCTACACTTATCAACGAGACTTTATATCCTATAATGAATGCACATTACTTTAATGGTGTTAAAAAACCAATGCCTTACAAAAGCATTAAAGGTTTAGAACATTGTGATAAGGTTATTGATATTAATCAATCGCCAATTGGAAGAACGCCAAGAAGTAATCCTGCAACTTACACTAAAACATTTGACGAAATTAGAAGTCTGTTTGCAAAAATTCCAGAAGCATTAATTCGCGGTTATAAGCCAGGTCGTTTCAGCTTTAATGTTAAAGGAGGGCGTTGTGAAACCTGTCAAGGTGGTGGATTGAGAGTTATTGAAATGAATTTTCTTCCAGATGTTTATGTAGAATGCGAAACATGCCAAGGCAAGCGTTTTAATAGAGAGACCTTAGAAATTAGATACAAAGGAAAATCTATTAGTGATGTTTTAAATATGACAATGACAGATGCTGTAGATTTCTTTGAGCACATCCCTAAAATTCATAAAAAACTAAAAACTATTGTCGATGTTGGATTAGGTTATATTACGCTAGGTCAACAAAGCACAACACTTTCAGGAGGAGAAGCACAACGTATTAAATTAGCAACAGAATTAAGCAAACGAGATACAGGAAACACCTTCTACATTCTTGATGAACCAACTACTGGTTTACATTTTGAAGACATTAGAGTATTGATGCTTGTTTTAAATGAATTAGTAGATAAAGGAAATACAGTACTAATTATTGAGCACAATCTTGACGTTGTTAAAATGTGCGATTACATTATAGACATTGGTTACGAAGGCGGTCAAGGTGGCGGAGAAGTTGTAGCTAAAGGAACTCCTGAGCAAATTATAAAAGATAAAAAGAGTTACACTGCAAAATTTCTGAAAAAAGAATTAAATTAGCCAGTTGTCAAAAAAAACAAAATACGATTATAAATAGTAAAGATATATGAGAAAAGAACAAAACCATAAAGGCTGGAATGAGATTAAAACAAATGATTCTTGGGCGATTTTTAAAATCATGGGAGAATTTGTTAATGGTTATGAGAAACTAAGTAAAATAGGACCTTGCGTCTCTATTTTTGGATCTGCAAGAACTAAACCAGATCATAAATACTACAAATTAGCAGAAGAAATGGCTACTAAAATTGTAGATCATGGTTACGGAGTTATCACTGGTGGTGGACCAGGAATTATGGAAGCAGGAAATAAAGGTGCTCATATTGCAGGAGGCACATCTGTTGGTTTAAATATCGATTTACCTTTTGAACAACATAATAACCCATATATAGATAACGATAAGAGCTTAGATTTTGATTACTTCTTTGTTAGAAAAGTAATGTTTGTAAAATACTCACAAGGGTTTGTAGTTATGCCTGGAGGTTTTGGAACTTTAGATGAGCTTTTTGAAGCTATTACACTTATTCAAACTAACAAAATTGAAAAATTCCCAATTATACTTTTAGGTGTAGATTTCTGGGGAGGTTTAATGGAATGGGTTAAAACAACGTTATTAGAAGCTGGAAATATTAGTGAGAAAGACTTAGATTTAATTCATTTGGTAGATACTACAGATGAAGTCATCTCAATTTTAGATGATTTCTATAAAGAATATGGCCTGAGTCCAAATTTCTAAACAACATTCTCAAACAAAGTTTCACGATTACCGCTATGATTAAGAAATTAATTTTATTTGTTTTTGCATGTGTTCTTTCTGTCCCTTCGCTTTTTGGGCAAACGGATTTTAAGCTCATGTTTTACAATGTGCTCAATTTTCCATTGGAGGACGCGGTTCCTGATAGGCTAGAAAGTTTAGAATTTATTTTAGATGACTACAGACCAGATGTTTTTATGATCTGTGAGTTAAATAATGAAGCTGGAGCAAATACCATTCTTAGTTCTTTACAAGCTATTAATCCAAATTATGAGCGTGCAGTATTTGAACTCAACACGTCAGATGATAACATAAGTAATCAAAATGATTTACAACAATTAATTTATTTTGATACCACTAAATTCATACTAGAAAGTCAAACAATTGTAACGAGCATATATAGAGACTTCAACCATTACAAACTGAAAATAAATTCTATTGAGCAGGCGACAAATCCTATCGTTATCGATTTCATTGTATGTCACCTCAAAGCTTCAAGCGGTATTGACAATCAAGCATTGAGATTAGAAATGGTTGAAGATTTAGTTATTTATTTGGATGATTTTCCAGTTGATAGTAATATTGTTCTCGCGGGAGATTTTAATGTGTATACAGACTCAGAGCCTGCTTTTCAAAGACTTATAGATCCTAGTAACACTATCACTTTTATTGATCCAGCAAATCGCATAGGAAGTTGGCATAACAATACCAACTATATTGATGTCATGACACAATCTACAAGAACACAAACAGGACTTGGAGGAGCAACAGGTGGCTTTGATGATCGATTTGATTTTATAATGACTTCAGAAAACATGTCTACAAACCCAGACATATTTTTCATATCAAATAGTTATGATGTCTACGGAAATAATGAAAATATAGATTGCTATAATCAATCTATAAACGATAGTGATTGCGCTGGTCCAGAATTTTCATTTGCAACTCGTGATGCGTTACACAATTTTAGCGACCACCTTCCCGTTACATTAGAACTACAAACCAATCAATCATTAAGTATTCAGGAATTTAGTGTGCCAGAAATGGTCACCATTCTTGGATCAAACGTCATTGATAATACATTAAAACTAAAAATAGATTTGAGATTACAAAACGAACTAGAGCTACATATTTTTAATAGTCTAGGTCAAGTGGTAAAAACTGTTGACGTTAATAATACGTTAATATCTATAGATGCTTCGCAAATGAGCAGTGGCATCTATTATATTACAAGTTCAAAATTTCAGTTTAAACCCTTAAAATTTGTAGTTACCCATTGAGACTAAATTCTGTTTTATGTATTGCCTTCCTTTTTTGGAGCTGTGTAGTTATTGGTCAAAATAGTATTGACATAGCTGCCTCTATCGACGTAGATACTAAAACAATACAAATAAAAGAACGTATCGTTTATCAAAACCAAAGTAATGATACCTTGTCAACTATTTTTCTCAATGATTGGAATAATTCATATTCTACAAAAAAAACACCATTAGCAAAACGATTCACAGAAGAGTTTAATGACAAATTTCATTTTGCAAAAAGCGAGCAACGTGGTTACACAGTCATAACTGATATTAAAGATAAATCAGGAAACACATTACCCTATAATAACTTAAAAGAATTCCCTGATGTTGTTTCAGTAGAACTCAAAACACCTTTATTACCAAATCAATCTTATGACATTTCATTATCGTATGATGTCGTGTTACCAGATGATAATTTTACAGGTTATGGCATTAGTCCTGAAAAAGATTTTAATTTAAAATATTGGTATATCACTCCTACTGTTTATAATGGTGATTGGCAGTATTATAGTAATAAAAATCTAGATGACTTATATGTGCCGAAATCAGATATAACACTACAAATTGAATTCCCTGTTAATTACCAATTGATATCAGAACTTAACACTACAGATATTAAGCAAAACCTTGATAAACAGACGTTTTTTTTACACGGAAAAGATCGTGTTAACTCACATTTGATACTCAAGAAATTTTCAAACTTTAAATTTGTACAAACAGACGATTTTACAATTTTTTCAGATTTATCTAGTGAAGGTATTCCTTCCGAAGAAAAAGCAATTATCACAGATAAAATAACACGCTTCATAACTAAAAACCTTGGCGAATATCCTCACGAACGCCTCTTAATAACAAAAGATGGTTATAAGAAAGATCCTCTATATGGTTTAAACCAGTTGCCCGATTTTATTCGTCCTTTTCCTGATAATTTTCAGTATGAATTAAAGCTATTAAAAACAGCTCTAAACAATTATCTAGAAAACACATTATTAATTAATCCTCGAAAAGATTATTGGCTAAGAGACGGAATTCAAATTTATTTCTTAATGAAATATGTGGAAACTCATTATCCAGATACTAAGCTCTTAGGTACTTTAGCCAATTTCTGGGGAATACGTTCATTTCATGCTGCAGATCTAGCTTACAATGATCAGTTCACTCTGTTTTTTATGCAGATGGCAAGAACAAACAGAGATCAAGCATTGACTACATCAAAAGATTCATTACTAAAATTTAATGCCAACATCGCTGGAAAATATAAAGCAGGAATTGGTTTACGTTACTTAGATGACTTTGTGAATTCTAGTGTTGTAGAGGCAACAATTTCAGAATATTTGAAAAACCAACAACTAGAAATCACCAGTTCTACAGATTTTGAAAACCTTATCAAATCTAAAACATCTAAAGATCTTAATTGGTTTTTTACAGACTATATAGATTCTAGAAAAAAGATAGATTTCAAAATTAAAGATGTTGAGAAATTTGATGACTCTATACAGTTTACCATAAGAAACAAGCGAGATAATAGTATGCCGATATCATTATTCACGTTGAGTAAAGATTCTGTTTTTTCTAAATCATGGATTGAAAATATTGGTAAAGAAAAGCGATTGACAATACCTAGAAATGGTATTGAAAAGCTAGCTTTAAATTATGATAACACGATACCAGAGTATAATTTAAGAGATAATTACAAATCTTTAAAAGGCTTTTTATTTAATAATAAACCGTTTCAGTTTAGACTTTTTAAAGATGTAGAAGACCCAAATTATAATCAAATATTTTTAATGCCCTTAGTGGAGTTTAATAATATTTATGATGGATTAACTCTAGGTGCAAAGTTTTATAATAAGACGGTTTTAAGAAAGCGTTTGAATTATCGTTTTTCGCCACAATATGCAACAAAGTCAAGATCTCTCACTGGTAGCAGTTCATTATTCTACACACACAATATTGAGGATATGAATCTCTTTAATGTGACCTACGGAATGGGCGCCAAATACAACTCCTTTGCCGAAGATTCTTTTGTAACCATATTTACACCAAGTGTTTCTTTATTTTTTAGAGATAATAACGACTTTAGATCTGATAAATCTAAATTTTTGAATTTACGATATGTTAGTATTTCAAGAGAAGTTGGTGAAAACGCCATTATAGAAGACTTATTAGAACCAGATTACAATGTATTGAATTTACGATATGTAAGCTCAAATCCAGGATTAGTCAATTTCAACAAATGGTATTACGATGTTCAATTTGCTGAAAAATTCGGAAAAGTTGCAGTTAATTATGAATACAGAAAGCTATCTGAAAAAAACAGGCAATTCAACCTTCGCTTATTTGCTGGAACGTTTTTATATAATAAGACAGATCCAAATTCAGACTATTTTAGCTTTGCTTTAGATAGACCAACAGATTATCTATTTGACTACAATTATTTAGGCCGTTCAGAGGCTTCCGGAGTTTTTAGTCAGCAAATTATTATTGCAGAAGGTGGTTTTAAATCAAAACTAGAGACACCATTTGCTAATCAATGGATGACAACAGCTAATGTAAGCACAACAATCTGGAAATATATAGAAGCTTATGGTGATATCGGAATCGTAAAAAACAAAGGACTCAATCCTGCTTTTGTTTATGACTCTGGAATAAAACTAGACTTGGTTACCGATTATTTTGAACTCTACTTCCCTATCTACTCCAATTTAGGATGGGAAATTGGCCAACCAAACTTTGACCAAAAAATCAGGATTAAATTCACAGTTGACCCGCAAGCCTTATTAGGGCTTTTTAGACGGAAATGGTATTAAAAAATTCTTAACATAAATCTGAATATTTGCATATAATTGATAATTCTGTTTAATATTTAGCCTTTTTTTGTCATATTCTCAATATTATAACAATATACAACGTTGTAACATTAGTAAATTTTCGTTAAATTTGCGTCTTATAATTCACACCTATGCCAACAGAAACTAAAGCAACTTCAGAACTGACTTTTCAAGATTTCAAAGATGAAATTTTGAATGATTACAAAACTGCTATCACTAGTAGAGAATGTAGTCTACTAGGTCGTCGAGAAGTGCTTACCGGAAAGGCAAAGTTTGGAATTTTTGGTGATGGTAAAGAAGTGCCTCAACTCGCTTGGGCAAAAGTGTTTAAGAATGGAGATTTTAGATCAGGATACTATCGTGATCAAACGTTAATGATGTCTATTGGTAAACTTTCTATTCAAGAGTTTTTTGCTGGCTTATATGGTCACACGTCAATAGAAGCAGATCCAATGAGTGCTGACGTCAAATGGGTGGACATTTTGGAACCCATAGTCTTGATGAAAATGGTGATTGGAAAAACCTCACAGAGCAAAAAAACTCAAGTGCAGACATCTCTCCTACTGCTGGTCAAATGCCAAGACTTTTAGGATTAGCTCAAGCCTCAAAAATTTACAGAAATGTAAAAGGAATTGATACTACAAAATTTTCTGAAGAAGGAAACGAAATTGCTTGGGGAACGATTGGAAATGCAAGTACAAGTGAAGGTTTATTTTTTGAAACTATAAATGCTGCAGGCGTATTACAAGTACCAATGGTCATAAGTATTTGGGATGATGAGTATGGCATATCTGTTCATGCTAAGCACCAAACTACAAAGGAGAATATTTCAGAAATTTTAAAAGGATTCCAAAGAGATGAGCATAACAAAGGTTATGAAATCTTAAAAGTAAAAGGTTGGGATTATACAGCATTGGTTGAAACCTACCAAAAAGCAGAGCGTATTGCTCGTGAAGAGCATGTGCCTGTAATGATTCATGTTATAGAGTTAACACAACCACAGGGTCACTCAACTTCTGGTAGTCATGAACGTTATAAAAGTAAAGACCGTTTAGATTGGGAAAGAGAATACGATTGTATTGCCCAAATGAAATTGTGGATGATTGCTAATAATATAGCTACAGAAGAAGAACTCGACACGATTCATAAAAACATAAAAAAAGACGTAAGACAAGGCAAAACAGCTGCATGGAATGCGTTTTTAAAACCCATTTTAGATGAAAAAACGGAAGCGGTATCATTAATTACTGCTGCTTCTCAAAAAAGCGCCAATCGTGTTTTTATTACAAAAATCATCAATGATTTAACAGAGATCCAAGAACCAGGAAGAAAAGATGTGTTATCTGCCTGCAGAAAAACATTACGATATCTTGTTGGTGAGGATTCTAATGAAAAGACAGCATTACAAAATTGGATTAACTCCTATTTAGAAGACGTGCAACCAAAATACAGTTCTCATTTACACAGTGCATCTAAATGGTCTGCTTTACATGCTAAAGAAGTTAAGCCAACATATGATGATAATGCAGAATTAGTAGATGCAAGATTAATTATAAGAGATAATTTTGATTCGATATTTGGCACCTATCCTGATGCTTTAATTTTTGGAGAAGATTCTGGAAATATTGGAGATGTCAACCAAGGTTTAGAAGGCCTTCAAGAAAAGTATGGCGAACTTCGTGTTGCAGATGTTGGTATTAGAGAAGCTACAATTTTAGGTCAAGGTATTGGTATGGCAATGCGAGGATTACGTCCTATTGCCGAAATTCAATATTTAGATTATATACTCTATGCATTGCAGATCATGAGTGATGATTTAGCAACACTTCAATATAGAACTAGAGGTAAGCAAAAAGCACCTTTAATTATTAGAACAAGAGGTCATAGATTAGAAGGCATTTGGCATTCTGGATCACAATTAGGTGGTATTATTAACCTTGTTAGAGGAATTCATGTTCTTGTGCCAAGAAATATGACTAAAGCTGCAGGGTTTTATAACACACTTTTAGAATGTGATGAACCTGCTGTTATTATAGAATGTCTTAATGGTTACCGTTTAAAAGAAAAAATGCCAAATAACATTGGTGAATTCAAAACACCAATTGGCGTTGTAGAAACGGTTAAAGAAGGAAGCGATATCACATTAGTGTCTTATGGCTCTACATTAAGAATAGTTGCACAAACTGCAAAAGAATTACTAGAAGTTGGTATAGACGCCGAGGTTATTGATGTCCAATCACTTTTACCTTTTGATCTTAATCATGATATTGTAAAAAGTGTAGCAAAAACAAATCGTTTGATGGTTATTGATGAGGATGTTCCTGGTGGCGCATCTGCTTATATTTTAAATGAAATATTAAACACTCAAAACGGTTTCGAACACTTAGATAGTAGCCCAAAAACATTAGCTGCAAAACCACATCGTCCGGCTTATGGAACTGATGGTGATTATTTCTCAAAACCATCTTCTGAAGATATTTTTGAAGCAGTTTATGAAGTGATGCACGAAATGAGTCCTATTGATTTTCCAAGATTGCGATAATAACACTAATTTAGTTTTCTAAATCAGTAATTACGTGTTTCCAGATTTTAATCGTTGGAGTTTACCATTACTAATTCTTGTCATACAAGGATTTATATTTGCATGCCTCTTATTATCTAGATATAAACGCAAAGGAAATACTTCTGACCTTTATTTAAGCATAATCTTAATAACATCCTGCTATAGTCAAATATGTTACACATTAGGTTTTATGGGTTGGTATAATGAATTTAGAGCTACCAAAATTAATTATTTCTTATTAGACACTACCTTTGTTTTAGCACCTCTTATTTTTTTCTATCTCAAATCTATTACAACGTCACATTTCAAATTCAGGACAGTAGATTGGTGGCATTTTGCACCTATATTACTTTTTATAATATATCGTATTTGCATCTTTAGCTATGACGCCATACAACCACAATTTGATACTGTACAAAACGGTGTTTTAAAACTAAGTATAGATGAGCCTATTGTTTTAAAAGCACTAGAGTATTTAAGTCCACCTTACGTGTTATTATATCTAGCGTTTACATTTCAACTATTTTATAATTATCGCAAGAAGATTATGCAATACTTTTCTAACACGTTTACATTAGAACTCAATTGGATTTTAAGTTTTCTCATCTTATTTACAATAGCTTTTTTATACAACGTCATACAATCTATAGTTGGCAATTATATAGATTTAGGATATCAACAACGTTGGTGGCTTAACCTTCTTGTTGCTATTATTACGTTGTATTTTGGCATCAAAGGCTATTTTACAGATACGTCTAAGTTAAAGACATTGAGTTTTAGCTTTTTCCCTAGCCAAGATGCAATACCTAATCAGATCTCATCTAACGAAAAGAAGCCTATTTCAAAAGTAGATTTAGATATTGTGAAAAATCTTATGGACGTTCATAAATCTTATCTTAATCCAGAATTAAATTTATCTGACTTAGCTGATCAAGCACACATGTCTAGAGCACAATTATCAGAAATTATTAATTCTGGTTTTGGTAAAAACTTTAATGATTTTGTAAATGAATATCGCGTAGAAGCTTTTAAAGCCATGCTCAAAGAAAACAAACATGAACAATTATCACTTTTAGGAATTGCCCAAGACTGCGGCTTCAATAGTAAAGCAACTTTTAATCGCGTATTTAAAAAACTCACTAACGTCTCTCCTACTCAATATTTAAAATCCTAACTAGTTAATATCATTTAAATAAAGATAATAAGACGTCTCAAATCGTATTTGAGACCCACGAATACAATATAAGTCGCTCATCGCTAATAGTTCTTGCAAATTTGTATCGACAACAAATACCAAGAGCAAATGAAAACATTACTATCCTTTTTTAAATTATCAATTACGCCAATAACACAAAAGCGTTGGTATATCGATGCCATTCTTGCTTTGCCAAGAATCTTATGTGGTTTTATGCTAACTGCATTTTTTGGAGCAGATAAATTTGGAATGCCATGGACAGCTGAAAGCCAAAATCTAAACCTCTTTGAAGTTGCTGCATGGTTTCCAGAAGATGTCTCAAATTATGGAGGTCTATTTGCAATTGCCCCCCTTTTTTTCGCTTGGATGGGAGCTTTTAGTGAAGCCGTTGGAGGCTTACTATTAGTCTTAGGATTAAAAACACGCTTAGCTTCAATTCTAATTATATGCACAATGCTCGTAGCTATTATTATGCAACAAGCAGATAAAGGTCTTTGGGCAATGCTTCCAGCCTTCGGCTTTCTTTGGGTTTCTATTTACAGCTTAGCGTTAGGCTCTGGAGCGTTTGGATTGGATTACATCATCAGTAAAAAATTAAATAATAAATAACACCATAGAAAACATGAAAAAATATATCACATTAGCAATCGCATTAGTTACAATAACAGCATATGCGCAATTAGAAAATTTAGTAACAAATGAAGA
This sequence comes from uncultured Psychroserpens sp., assembly GCA_905479815.1. Lineage (GTDB taxonomy): Bacteria > Bacteroidota > Bacteroidia > Flavobacteriales > Flavobacteriaceae > Psychroserpens. The sequence continues at coordinate 9,607 of CAJQOA010000142.1, read as the reverse complement.
CATATCAATCTTAAATAACACACAATGGGTTGGGAAATTAATGTATTTGGATTACAGTAGTGGAATAGAAACCACCTTAAAAACTAAAATGCAGATAACCACCAAAAACAACAAAATCACAATGAACACGCAATATGTGTATGAGCCATCTGCAAATAATAAAGATACGATTAAGCTCAAAAAAAATGGAACTTACTTCGGAAATGAAAAAATAATAGAAAAAACGGTCTCTAAAAATGGAGTAACTACCATACTTACAACTTTTAAAGCTCGTGACAACAATAAACCTGCAACACTATTTAAAACGTATATCTTCAGCGGAACTGAATTTTCTGTAACCAAAGAAGTTCAGTTTGAGAACACAAAAGAAAGATTTGTTAGAAACAAGTTAACCTACACAAAACTTTAAGAACAAACCAATGAGTTAGCTTTTAGTTAAAAAAAAACTTACGAATTCCTAAATCTGTCATACTAGTGACAGATTTTTTTATCTTTATGGGAAACTGACTAATCTATGCTTTCAAAACAAGATAAAGAACAACTAAGAGGTACTATTTTTAGACACTTAGATGGTATTGCCACTGCAACTTCAGCTTATACCTTACATAAAAAAGGCATTTTAAATTATCTTTTAGAACATCAAACTGTTCCCCTAGAAACTTTAACAGAAACATTTAAAGCTAATGAAGGCTATCTTAATGTGGCTTTACGTGTGCTATGTTCTCAAGGTTGGTTGACACAACATTTAGATAATAAAACAAATAAAATATCATACCAAACTAATGAGTTAAGCGCTAAAGCTTTCAAATTAGTTCCATTGTATGAGCAAGGTGTTAATTTGCTTACATATTCTGTTCGTTTTCCTGATGAGCGTATTGGTCCAGATGCTTTTAGTGCATTGGAAAAAATATTTACGTCTTATGAGCAGAAGTTTGGATTAGATAGTTCCGAAGAAAACACTGTAGAACATCAAGTTCTAAAACATATTGAAGGTCTCATTGTAGCACCAATTATCGTGCTTTTAGGCGTTAACGGTTTGTTTCATAAGTATTTTATGGAAGCATCTTTTACTGCAGAAGAGTACCATAAAGACCCTGAAAGTTTTAAAAAAATACTAAATTTCTTTGCACATTTAGGATGGTTCAATAAAAAGAAAAACACGTATCAATTCACAGATGAAGGTTTGTTTTTTGCCAAGCGTGCTAGTGCTTATGGAGTAACCGTTTCATATTTACCAACGTTTGTACATTTAGATGATTTAATCTTCGGAAATGCAAAAGTCTTGAAAACTGCGTCACCAGAAGATACCGAGAAACATGTACATCGCGAAATGAATGTTTGGGGAAGTGGTGGTGCTCATTCTACTTATTTTAAAGTTATAGATCAAGTCATCATAAAATTATTTAACAAGCCAATAGATGAGCAGCCAAAAGGTATTTTAGATATGGGTTGTGGTAATGGCGCATTTATTCAGCATATTTTTGATGTGATAGAATATCAAACCCTTCGTGGTAAAATGCTTGATGAACATCCATTATTATTGGTTGGAGCCGATTTTAATCAAGCGGCACTTAAAGTCACCCGATCCAATTTAATCAAAGCTGATATTTGGGCAAAAGTAATTTGGGGAGATATTGGCAGACCAGATATTTTAGCCAAAGATTTAAAAGAAGATTATAATATTGAACTAGGAGATTTACTTAATGTACGTACGTTTTTAGATCACAATCGTATATGGGAAACACCAAAAACTAAAACACAACGAACTAGTAAATCAATGGGAGCTTATGTTAGTTTAGGTGAACGCTTATCAAATAATATGGTGGAAGATTCATTATTAGAACATCTCACAAAATGGAAACCCTATGTAGAACGTTTTGGCTTATTAATGATCGAGTTACATACTGTAAAACCAGAACTCGTTGCTCAAAATATTAGCAAAACTGCAGCTACAGCTTATGATGCTACTCATGGTTACAGTGATCAATATATTTTAGAGGTTGATGTTTTTAATGCTGTTGCTAGTGAAGCAGGTTTGCATCCAGATGAAAACTATTTTTCTAAATTTCCAAATAATGAATTAGCAACAGTGAGTGTTAATTTACTAAAAGGCAACTAATTAACGTAAACACAATATGAAAAAAAACTTTACAGACTTAGCGTTATTTGTATTAAGGCTAGGATTTGGCGGACTCATGCTAACCCATGGAATTCCAAAAATTAACAGACTCTCAAACGCAGCCGAATTTCCAGACCCTTTAGGTATTGGAGGAATGCCATCACTCATTTTATGCCTTATTGGAGAAGTGTTAGCTCCTGTTTTAATTATTGTTGGCTTCAAAACAAAATGGGCTGCCATACCAGCAGCTATAACCATGGCTGTCGCTGCCTTTGTGATTCATGCAAAAGATGATTTAGGCACTAAAGAGCACGCCTTATTATATCTTATTGCATTTGTGGTAATTTTTTTAGCAGGTGCTGGAAAATTATCCATTGACGGAATGAAAAAATAGTTTTTTCTTCGTGAATGAGCCCTTAAAAGAATTGTGGCTTAATTATTGTATTTTCGATCGCTGTTTGCATATAAACAAACAGAATGAGTATTATTAAAAATTTTATAAAATGAAAAGAAATTACCTTTTAGTTTTCGCTTGTATAGCGATATCAGTATCTAGTTTCGCTCAACGCGCATTGTCTGAGAAAATTAGTTATTTTAATGTTAGAACTCCTAACAATCCTTTAGAGGAATCTATCAAAAATTACAAAGCAATTGTTGAAACACCTTATACACTTACTGTAGAAGAGCTTAATACACAGTCTTTGGCAGAGTTTGAAGTTGAAAAAGCAAACCACGCACAAGTTATTAAAGATAGCGAAGCAGAATTTGAAGAGCGCTTAGCAGGTCATGACGAAGAAGTAGCAAAAGCAGAAGCTCGCTACGATAAAGAAATGAAAAACTTTAAAGACTTATCGCTTTTAGAGCGATTAGCTTTAACAGATCAAGGTAAAAAGCCACAACTTAAAGTACCAGCAAAACCAAGATATGTAGAACCTAGAGAACCTGTTTATATTCAACCAAATTTGGATGACCATCTTATTTTTGACAATCAAGTATTGGCAGACAATGTGGAGTTACTGGGCTATGAAAAAGGAAGTGATTTATTAATTGTCATTAACATTACTAAAATGGCTTTTCAGGATAATGGCGGACAAACATTCTATGCGCAACCTACTAACTTAAAAGTTATGAAAGGTGCCACAGTGATTGATGAGAAAAACTTTGACGAAGAGTTTCAGTTTTTGACATCTTCAAATAGTAACACGATTAATTTAGAGCGTTATGAAAAAAATAACGTCAAAAAAATCATGAAAGATATTGGCACTTATATCAATGAAGAGTTTGGTTTTATTCCGGTATCATCTACAATAACTATAGAGTTTCCGAAGAACAAAAAACGAGAATATGATATTTTAGAAAATGCTAAAATAAAAGCAATATCTGCATATAGAAAAATGAAGAAGGATGCATCTGGAGATACAAGACAGCGTGCCATTGATGAACTTATCGCAGTAAGAGATGTTTGGAAATCTGAATTAGCAAAAATAGATTATAAAGACAAAAAAGCGTTGATGAATAAAGAAGTTGCTGTTATGATTTTTTATAATTTAATGCAAGTTGACATTAGCTTAAAAGATAAAGTTCAAGCTGAAGAAACATTAGCTTTACTTCAAGAACGTCGTATTGATTTAGATTTAAATTACGATGAAAAAAATGCATTCACAAAACTTGAAGAACAAGTTTATAAATTATAATACCTATGAAAAAAATAGTAATTACTTTGATTACTTGCTTAACTATAAGTATTGGTTTTGCGCAAGTATTTAGTACACAACACAGCTTACATTTTAAAAAAGAAAGTGAAAAGGATATTTACAGTATTCATTTTCCGTCTGCTTATGGTTTTACAACGTTGCATCACTTAGATAATGTGATGATGGATAATACCAAAGCAATGGTATTGACCAAATACGATCAAGACATGAAAGATGGAGAAACGATGACCTTTAATTTACCAAAATTAGGCTTACGTGCTTCAGATTTACAAGAGGTTATAGAAATTGATGACCAATTGGTTTTCTTATCTACAGTTATGGATAAAAAATTGGCAAGTCATAATGTAAATGCTCAAATCTATAGTAACAAAAGCACTAGCGTTAGTGAGAACAAAATTCTCGCATCATTCCCTATTGAAAAATACTCGAAGTCTGGATTTTATAATATTACGATTTCACCAGACAACACAAAGTTTGCTATTGTAGCTAATATGCCTTTTGTTAAGAAGACAAAAGAAAAGGTTATGGTTTGGGTGTATGACATGCAGCTTAATTTACTTTGGGAACAGAGTGAAACTTTAGATTATGATAGCACTAGATCATATGCTGAACAAATTTTTGTACAAAACTCTGGTGTTGTATTGATGAATAAAACTATTGATGCTTACAAAAAAAGCCGTAGCAATAAATTATTAGCCTTTAATGGCAAAAATCTAGAGACGTTTGATTTTTCTAAAGATGGTTTTATGCCAATGGAGATGGAACTTATTAATGTTAATGGTCTACCAATGCTAACAGGATTTTTCTGGAATGGCAAAAAAGCAGTCGTTAAAATTAACAGTAAAGAAGGAAACAATAATGATGGTGCTTTTTTATATGATTTAGGCACAAAAACACTCATAGGAATTCATGAATGGAGCGACGCGTTAGATACTTCAGATTTAAAAAGTCTACAAGTTGTTGATGTCAAAATCAAAGGAGATGACATTTACATGATTGGAGAAAAGTATTTATATGATAGTGAGTTTAGAAAAACAGGAAACACGATGTCTACAGACTTAGATTATCTCTACACCTATGGTTCTAGTATCATTGTAAATTTTGATACCAAAGGTACTTTAAAAGGATTTACGCCTTTATTTAGATCTAAGCAATATAAAAACGATGCTAAAGAGCAAGGCTCAATGTCTTCTTTAATCCTAGAAAACGGATTACGTGTATTTTCAAACAACGACAATTACATCACAATGAGTTCGTTTTTTGGAGGCAACGATGTCACTTTTAATAGACCATCTGTAATTCCTTATGATCATGGAACATCTACAACACCTTTAATATTACCAAATACCGTTAAAGTAGTTAAAGATTATGCGATGGTATATTACATCACACATTATAGAGATCGTTATTGGTTTAATAAAATGACTTGGTAATTTTTTAAGACCAATTTCCGAAGACAAAAAAAAGCTAGTTAGTATAATTCTAACTAGCTTTTTTAATTTTTAAGTTTTTTTATTCTGAAATGAGCTTCAATTGATTAATTTTAAAATTTAGTTACAATACTATTATATTCAATATAGAATCGCAAAACATCACTTGAAACGAGCATATTCAAAATATACCACTCAAGGGAATGATTAATTGCGAACAGCATGTGACCTTAAAAAAACAATATATATAAATACATGAAAGCAGTTTCAGTAGTTACCATAAGAAAAGAACTCAAACACAAAACAAATCAAGAATTAGCAGAGCTTTGCTTACGTCTCTCACGTTTTAAAAAGGAAAACAAAGAATTGCTTACCTATTTATTATTTGAAGCTGACAGTGAAGAAGGTTATATAGAAACTGTTAAAGCAGAAATTGATGAGCAATTTGAAATCATGAATACGGATAGCTATTTCTATATTAAAAAAAGTGTTCGCAAAATCTTACGTAACACAAAAAAATACATTCGTTATTCTCTTAATAAAGAAACCGAAGTTGAACTCCTACTCTATTTTTGTAAGAAACTAAAAGCGATGTCACCATCAATAAATCGCAACACAACCTTAACTAATTTATATGATCGTAATATAGAAGCTGTCACAAAAAAGATCTTGAATTTGCATGAAGATTTACAGTATGATTATAATGCACAATTAGAGGAGATCTAATTAACAGTCGTTGTATTAAAACTCATTTCCATTTTCCTCTAGTATATTTTATTTTACTAATTAAATTACAATCAATACTATCAACACGTGTAATCAACGTCTAGATTTTCACTTAATCGGAAAGTCTTACACTTTTTCCTTTGGTTCATTTTCTTTTACTAATTTAGCTCCTCCCAATGCTACTTTCATAAACGTTTGCACTTATTACAGATAAAATCATCCATCAAATGAAGCGTTTAAAAGCATTATTAATTCTAGTATTTATATTAAGCACAATAGTTTCATTTGCTCAATATCCTATTCAAGGAGAATACCAAAGCATATCTCTTAGTACAATACCAAATTCACCTAGCTACCAAGCATCTATTATCGATAACTCAGTACCAAGTCCAATACAAATGACCAGAGTTTCAGATTATTACGCGCCTTCAAATTGGTATCCAACGCATGAATATGCAAAAACACAAACCTGGAATGCCGACCAAACTTTATATAAAATGCGTTCTAATTGGGTGTCTGACGCTACTACGCATCAAATAACCCATGATTTATCAAATATTGATATATATCCTGCCTATTGGTCTAATGTAAATAGTGATTTGATTTATAGTTTTAACGAAAATGGCCAAATCAAGACATATTCTTTAAACTCTTCAACCCTAACAACAGTCTATACCATCTCAGGCTATGATATAATTAAATTAGGTCCTGGAGAAGGTAATATTGATAAAAACGATAAATATGTAGCACTTGTAGGGAAACGAAATACAGATTTAGATGTCATAATTTTTGATTTAGAATTAAATCAAGTTATTCATACTGAAATTTATGCTGGTGCATGGGGTAATGGAGAAGATTGGGCACCTCAATACATCGATTGGATTTCAGTGTCACAATCTGGTGATTATGTTGGCATAATGTGGAATCACAATACGACAAATATAGTACAGCCTTTCAATGGTCATTATGGTGTTGAAATATATAGTACAACAGATATGAGCTATTTGAGACGTATAGTAGATTATGGGAATCATGGCGATTTTGGCTATGCACAAAATGGAGATGAAGTATTTGTTCAATTTTGGGGCCCAGCTTTAACAGATTATGTCAATATGTATTACTTAGACAGAACCGAAAGTGAGACTTTAACAACACATCCAGATTTTAATGGCGCAGGTCATATCTCTTGCCGAAATATTAACAGACCAGGTTGGGCATATGTAACACAATCATCTGCGGATCAATCTGGACAAATAATTGCATTAAAGCTAGATACTAGCGGAGTTGTAGAACATTTTGGACATCATAATAGTAGTAGCACGTCATACAATAAAGATCCAATGGCTGTAGCGTCTCCAAATGGAGATAAAGTAATGTATCGATCAGATTTTGGAGATGCTTCTAATACTGACTTAGTTTATGCATTTCAAAACACAGCAGATCTAAATAGTCTTAATATTACTGATTATCAAATTGATAACTTATCAATACATCCTAACCCAGCAAAAGAATCACTTCATATCAAAATAGAGAAATTAATAAATACCGTTTATGTATATAATAGTTTAGGTCAAAAAATAAATGCTATTTCTAATATCAATGATTCAACCTATATTTTAAATACAGGAGATTTAAATAGTGGAACTTATTTTATACGTGTAGAAACAAATGATAGTGAAAATCATTCCAAATTATTTGTAAAAAACTAAGGAAACATGAAAACTACTCAAGAACCATATTTGGGTAGATAAATAACGTTCATTCTTTTAGCGAAATTATAATTAAAAATTTGTAATCTCAGTAATAATGAATACATGACATATAGGAATTTAATTACTCTATTTTTGTAAAATGAATATCTTAATATTTGGAGCTTCTGGTTCTGGAACCACAACCTTAGGGAATTCTATAGCTAGTCAAACAGATTTTATGCATTTAGATGTTGACAATTACTATTGGAAGCAAACCTCTCCTCCTTTTCAAGAAAAAATACCGCTAGTACAGCGAAATAAAAATCTAAAGACAGATTTCAAAAAACATAAAAAAGTTATCATCAGCGGTTCAATGGTAAGCTGGGGAAAAGAATGGAAATCAGCATTTGATTTAGCTGTTTTTATTCGTTTAGATAATAGTGAAAGAATGAAGCGTCTTAAAAATAGAGAAATAGAACGCTATGGCGAACTGCTAATAACTGATAAAAAAACGCAACAAAACTCAAAGGCTTTTTTAGAATGGGCAAACCAATATGAAAATCCTGATTTTGAAGGGAGGTCTTTAAAAATTCATAACAATTGGATGGATGTATTAGACTGTAGCGTTTTGAGAATTAATGGTGATCTAGAATTACATAAAAAAACAGAAATCGTTCTTCGTGGTATTGAGAACACTAATCGTTAAGAAAAAATCCTAACCAATAATTCTTTGAGTAAATCCCCTTGAGGTACAGCATTAGATTTCACGCCTTTACTTCTCACATCAAATTCACGTAATGTAGAAATAACTTGACTCACTTTTCTCATAGGAAAATTACGAGCAGCAGTCACGTATTCATTAACAAAATAAGGGTTAATTTTCAACGCAGAAGCAACATTTCTAGGGTTTTTATCATTTAAACCATGGTAATGTAAGAGCTGAGAAAAGAAACTAAACAATAAAGAAACTGTCATCACCATTGGGTTATCCTTTGGGTTATCTGCAAAATATTTAACAATCTTAAACGCTTTAAGCGTATCGCCTGCTCCAACAGCTTTTCGTAATTCAAAATTGTTATAATCTTTACTAATTCCAATATGCTGCTCAATATGTTCAGCGGAAATTTGAGTCCCTTCAGGTAGTACAATTTTGAGTTTATCTAGTTCGTTATTAATTTTACTTAAGCTCGTACCTAGAAATTCTACAAGCATTTGTGATGCTTTTGGAGAAATGGTATAATTTTGACCAGACAGTACACGACGAATCCAATCTGAAACTTGATTCTCATATAGTTTCTTACTTTCAAATACAACACCAGATTTCTTAATAGTCTTATATAACGCTTTTCGCTTATCTATCTTTTTGTACTTGTAATTAACAACCAAAACGGTTGATGGTTGTGGATTAGCAGCATAATCTGCTAGTTTTTCAATGGTACGAGATAAATCTTGAGCTTCTTTTACAATCACTACTTGACGTTCTGCCATCATAGGGTAACGTTTAGCATTACCAACAATATCATCTATAGTGACATCACGACCATATAAAACCATTTGATTAAAACCTTTCTCTTCTTCAGCAAGGACATTCTTTTCTATATAATCTGAAATAGCATCAATATAGTATGGCTCCTCTCCCATTAAAAAATAAATGGGCTTGATAGTTCCTTTCTTTATATCTGCTACGATTTGTTTTACGTCGTCCAACTTCTAGAATTGTAGTTTTTTAAACACTAATCCCAAAAATAAGGCTTGGGATTTGGTATTTGATTTTTGTGAGTTAACTTTGAAAAAACCTTAGTTTGCTTCTATGCAAGAATTAAATTTTCCAAAGTTTAAATTCCGTTTCAAAAGTAACGAAAATAAAGTTTCTATTTTTGATGAGATTCGTAAAAAATTCATCGTTTTACAACCCGAAGAATGGGT
>CAJQOA010000141.1 GCA_905479815.1 uncultured Psychroserpens sp. | reverse complement strand
CATTGGCACTATGATAGAACGTTATAAAAAAGATAATGCTGTTTCTTGGGTTATAATGGGTAATGGCGGAATCCATTCTACTCAAGAAGATATGTATAAATGGTACCAAGCTTTGACATCTAATAAATTATTATCTAATGCATTGGTTGAGAAGATGACTAAACCATATATTCTTGAGTTTGAGGGAGAAACGAGTTACTATTCTTATGGATGGGTTGTTTTCCAAACACCTAGAAATACCGAAATGATTGCTCACGATGGAAGTAATGGAACTTTTTTTTATGATTATAGATGGTTTCCAAAAGAGGATGTATTAATTATCTATGGAACAAATGCGTTCACTACAAAAATTGGAGGCATTGGATGGTGGGTTGATAAAATGTTATTTGATGAAACGTATACGCCAAAACCAATTGAACCTGATTTTGTGAGTTCTGTTTTAGAGTATTCAGAAAAATTTAAAGGTTCATTAGCTGAATTAAAATCCAAGATTATTGAACAATTTGGTTCCGAAATTACGAAACCATTCTACTTAAATCGCTTGAGTGGTTTATACTCAAGGAACTATATGTTTGATAAGGCAATATTGTTTGCAGAACTAAATATAGAACTATTTCCAAACGATAGTAATCTATGGGATAGTTTGGGGCAGGCTTATTATAACAAAGGAAATATTAAAAAAGCATTAGCTGCTTTCAGAGAAGCTGTTGCTCTTGATGCAAATAATTCTTATGCTCAAGAAATGATAAAGAAACTAACAAAATAATTAAACAATGGAAATTTTAAAAATGAAAACAGGTTCGAAAGCCTATATAAAACTTACTGGTCTTTTTTACTTACTTATTGCCATAATAGGTGGTTTCAGTATAGGTTATATGCCAAATGAGATTTTTGTATCTGGAGATGGTATGGCAACGACTCAAAATATTATAAATAATATGAGTTTATTCCGTTTGGGAATTGCAGGAGATATTTTTGTCTTAATATTTGAAGTCCTACTCACCGTAATGCTTTATAAATTATTTAAATCAATTAACGGTACCATTGCTATGATTGCCACTTTTGCAAGATTAGCTATGAGTATAATTATGGGAATCAACCTCATTAATTATTTAATACCATTATTAATTTTAAATAAATCAGGTTATTTAATTGAGATGGAGGCGAATGATATAAATTCATTGATTCTTATGTTTATGGAAGCTCATAAGTTTGGAGAATACATTTGGCAATTATTTTTCGGGCTTCATTTAATAGCACTAGGTTATTTAATAATGAAGTCTAATTATTTTCCTAAATTTTTAGGAATATTAATGGTGATTGGGAGTATTGGCTATGCTGGCGATAGTGTGGTTAGAATACTGTTAATTAATAATAGTATGATTTCTTTCTTCACAACTATTTTACTTGTGTTTGCTGTTATTGGTGAATTAGCATTTGCTTTTTGGCTTTTATTAAAAAAAATAAAAACATCGTATCAAATTTCAGAATATAACGTCTAACTAATTTTAAAAAAAAAATGAAGAAAATAACTTTAAATATATCATTAATAATTATTTCATTTTCATTAATGAGCCTAATTGTCCGTCATGATGTAGCAGATGAGAAATTTATAGCATTGGGAAAAGAATATCCTCAAATATGCCATTTGTCTGATGGAGAGGCTACGCTAATAAGAAAAAATTGGGTCGTGACTGCAGCTCATCCAGCAGTTTTATTATATCAAGAATTAGAAAACGGAAAGGTGCCGAAAGTGATTATAGAAAGTAAGGAATATGATGTGAAAAAAGTCATTTTACATCCAAATTTTCAAATGAATGAAACATTTATAAAGAATGACATAGCATTAATTCAGATTGATGGAAATATAACAAATATTCCGTTTGCTAAACTGTATGATAAACAAAATGAAAAAGGGCAAAATATTACCATTGTAGGAAGAGGTGACTTTGGTACTGGTTTGACTGGGCCACAAAAATGGGATAAAATTACACGAGCTGCAACAAATAAAATAGATGAAACGAAAAATGAATGGATCATTTTTAATTTTGATAGTCCAGATTCTGAGTTTACAACAATTTTAGAGGGTGTTAGTGGGCCTGGAGATAGCGGAGGTCCAGCTTTTATAGATTTTAAAGATGTAAGATATATTGTAGGAGTTAGTTCACATCAATTAGATAATGGTAAAGAAGGTGTATATGGTGTTACGGAATATTATACACGTATTAGCTTTTATAAAAAATGGATTGAAAAACACATACAATAAGAATGAATACAATAAAATTTAATAACAAGAAATTTATTACTACAGGAAATGAAAGTGGTTTATCAACAAACGAAACGGTATTTCACTATTTTCAAAAGGGAAATTTAATTACTGGTAAATATTCAGGAGGAGCAATAGTTGATGGACAAATAGTAGGAAAACTATTGGAGAATAACAAATTAGAGTTATTGTTTCAATGTTTAACATATACAAGTGAGTTAAAGTCAGGACAATCTTGGGGTATATTATCTAAAACAGAAAATGGAAAAATAGAACTGAGCTTCGATTGGAATTGGCTCAATGGCGATAAATCAGGTGGCAAATCTTATTATAAAGAATTTGTAACTAAATAATTATTTTTTAATATAGGTTGTTCGTTTTATTAACGGAAAGCTGTCTAAATTTAAAAGTGGATGAATAAAACTGAAATAAAAGATTCTCTTAGAAAACAATATTTTGAATTTTCAGAGTACATAAACGAATTGAGCTATGATGATTTTTTGTTTACCGATCAATTAAAATGGTCTGCAAGGCAACATTTAAGGCACATAGTACTTAGTATAACTCCTCTTGTGCAAGTCTTTGGAATGCCAAAAATTATTATTGAGCAAAAATTCGGAGCTATGAAAAATAAGAGTAGAACTTACGACAATCTATTGTCTAATTATTTAGAAAAACTCAATAAAGGAGGTAAAGCTCCAAGTAGATATGTTCCAGAGTTAGTTTTAGAAACTGAAAAAGATAGCGAACTAAATTCTTTGTCTATTTTAATTGATAAGTTAATTTCAGAGATAGACGTTTTTACAGAGAATGAGTTAGACACTTTGTCTATTCCTCATCCACTTTTAGGAAGTATCTCATTACGAGAAATGCTATATAATGCTATTTATCACGTTGAGCATCATCAAAAAATCATTAAAACTAATTTACAAAATGAAAACTAATTTTAATTTATTTCTTGTTGAGGATTCTTTTTCTTAATCGACTTAAGGATTCTGGCTTAATACCAAGAAAACTTGCTATTTGATGTTGAGGAACTCTGTTAAGTAATTCTGATTTATTTTCTATTAAGTTAGTATATCGTTCTTCAGGAGAAGATGTTATAAAAAACGAATATTCTTCCTGTACTTTACCTGCGTTTTTTTCCATTTCCGAACGAATGATTGGCTCTAGTTTTGGAAACTTTGAAATCATTTCTACTTCCTTTTCTTTAGTGCCAACAGTTAGTGAGCAATCTTCAACACAAATTAAATAATGTTTAGATGGAACTTGATTTACGTAACTTGAAAATGATGCTACTGCTTCACCTTCAACAAAAAAGGCAGTTGTTTTTTCATCTCCATCAATTAGGTAATACTGTCGAATGCATCCTTTTAAAACGGAATAACACTCTTTTGAAATTTGACCTTCTTTCAATAAGATAGTCCCTTTTTGAAACGAG
>CAJQOA010000140.1 GCA_905479815.1 uncultured Psychroserpens sp. | reverse complement strand
CAGATAGCATTAACCACTTTCTAACTGGCTCTTTATATTTCTACGCAAAACCTAACTACGATTCTATTTTACCAGCAGCAGCATATCTTAAAAACGATATAAAGCATATTATGGAAACCGTAGAGTGGAAAGAGTAAAATAATTACATCTTTTTCTTCGGAAAATAGAAAACACAAAAAAATGCCTATCGATTTTCGATAGGCATTTTTTATAATTTAAAGTTTTTGAATTACTACTCTACGTTGTAAATCCATTCACCAGCTGTTTTTATTAAGCTGAATTCTTCAATCCCGTTACTACCATCATAGATATCAACAGCGATTACATATTTTTGATCATCTGCTGCTCCAGGAGCTATAACATTCTCTAAAAGATCAGCAAATACAGTCAAAATCATATCATTACTCCAGTAAGCATCGTTAGAAGGTCTTCTATCAAAGTTACCAAAATTAGCCATACTTGATACTGCATCTTCAAAACCTACAGTTGCTGCATAGTTTGTTTCGATATAATCAAAGTTACCAGCAGTAATCATGTATCTAATAGTATTATCAGGAACCCATTCTCCATCAGTAAAACCAAATTGTAACGACGTAGAAATCACATTTTCATGAGGCATCCAAGCACCATTGATAAACATATAAGAGTTTCCTCTAATTCCTGCACCACTATTACTTGAGAAGTATTTGTAGATTACAAAAATCTGATCTTCTTCTTGAGCAAAAGGATACGAGATACTTAAAAATGTTGGTAAGTAATTATCTGCAGGAGTAGAACTACTAAAGTTATTAAAAGCTCCTGGCTGTCCATTACCTTCTCCCATAGAATCATAATCAGAATTACTTAAATAGTATACATCTTCTGCTTCTTCCCAAGAACCACCGTCGTAAACGAAGTATTCTCCTTTAGAATCTGTATCTCCAGTAACACCAATTGTTCTAACAGCGAAATCTTGAACTCTCCATCTTGGAGAATCATTATCTGTAGAACTGTATTTAAGACCTACATGAACTGTTTCTCCTTCATAAGCAGAAAAATCAAAATCTTCAGATGTTGTTAAACTTCCGTAGATAGTTTTATCAAAGCTAATAGCTGTCCAGTTTGCAGCTGTTACATCAGCAACAGTGCCACCACCGTTATAATCTGTAGAGATTAAGATATCAATTAAAGTATCATCACCTAAAAAATCAATTTCTTGAGTGATTTGGAATGATAAACCAGACTCTCCTGTTAAATCAACTTCTGGAGAAATCAACCACTCTTCAAGAGCGTTTGCAGAACCATTAAAAGCAGAACCTTGAACATTTGCAGCTCCAACAGTCCATCCTAATTCGTCAGGACCAGATACTGATATCAATTCAAAGTCATCATAACTATCAGGGAAAGTTGCTTGGTATACATTTGCTAAACCAACTACAGGGTTTTCAAAATATTGCTTATAAGTCGCTAATACTAATTGCCCATCAACAGGATCAGCAATTTGAGCACCTAATACATTAGGAATTTCATTAGTTGCATCTACATCTGGATAAAAACCAAAAGCATCACTTCCAGTTGTTGCATAATCATCGTTTGTTAATTGATATGCTGTTGCTCCAGTATAATCACTAACACCTTCTGCAGATCCAATAAAAAGATCATAATTAACTAAAACTGACGACCCTTCACCATATAAAGGATATAATTCTTCTAATAATAATGGAATAGAATCTTTTGCTTGTAGCTCAGAACCAAAGTTCCCGAAGCTTAAGTCAAAACGGTCATAATCTGCATCAATAAGTGTGTACTCAAATGCACCTACATTTGGCTCATCTGGAATAGCATCAATTTCTGCATTGATATCATCTAACGGGTTACAACCTGTAAAGATTATACCCACTAAAGCGAATAAATAAATTACTTTTTTCATTTTTCTTTTTTTTAAAAATTAAGTTTTGCTCCAACACTAAATGTTCTTCCAAAACCATAATAAACTCTTGATGTAAGAGCATCTGAATTTGATCCATCTTGAGCATCTGTAATATGTTCTGTATCAATAATATTATTGATTCTTCCCGTTAGCACAGCATCAAATTTACCAAATTTGAATTTATGTCTTACAGCAGTGTCAAAAATACCGTAAGCAGGTACTTCCCATGCATCAGGACCAGCAGTTCCTCGATCACTAGGATCGTAATCTGCATATAAATTTGCAAAATAGTTGTAATCTAAAGTAATTGTTGTGTTAGCTCCTAATTTGTAATTAGCTCCTAATGCAAACGTTGTTTGAGCTGCATCACCTACATGTAAATCTTCAATAATAATATCTACAGTTTCAATAACAACTTGATTTTCATCTCTAATCTCTACACCTTCAACATTGTTCTTCCATCTCCAGTCACCAATAGATGCCATACCTGTTAATTTAAGAGCATCTGTAGCTCTGTATACAAAATCAACCTCGATACCTTTGTGTAATGCGTTTACACCTAAGATATTTGCAAATGCTAAAGTTCCATCTTGACGTTGAAAAGTTGCGATCTCTGTTCTATCATTCCAAGCGGTATGATATACGTTAACGTTTGCAGATAATTTTTCACCTCTAAAACCGTAACCAAGTTCAAAACTTGTGATTTTTTGATTCTCTGCATCTGAGTTAACTTCATCATTATTAAATCTTGGGTAGATTGATCTAAAGAAAGGTGCTTTCTCAAAATATCCAAAATTAGCGAATACATTATGATTGTCATCAATATTATAATTAGCTCCACCTTTTGCTCCATAAGCAAAAAAGTTAGTAGCATCTGTCTCTTGTAATGGATCACTATCTAAATAATTGAAGTAATCTACACGTTTGTATGATGTATTAGATGCAGATAATGATACAAATGCAGCTAATTTATCTTTAGAATATTCTAATTGACCAAATGTTCCTAACCAACCTACGATACCATCATTGTTGTAGTTAATTTTATCACCAACTTGTGTTTGGCGATTTGGATTATTTACATCACTATCTTCTGCAAAGTACTGACCTCCTAAAAGATCTGTTACTTCTTGGAAGTGAATTCCTCTATAATATCTGTAATCTATACCAGCTAAAAGCACTAACTCATCTGTTAAGTCTGTTTTAAGTGTAGATAATAAACCATACCATTTGTGATCATTACGAGATGCTCTTAAAATAGATTCAGATCCATTTACACCTGCGGCAACGTTTTCATCTACAATTCTATCAAAATCGATAGTACCTAAATTTCCTAATCTATAATCTGTATTGTCTAAAAAGAACTTACTGTTATCACCAGCAGTTCCTCCTCCACCACCAGAACCAAACGACGCATAAGCTGCCGTAGACAAGCTTGTTTTATCATTGATAGTCCAATAGTGATTTAAAGAAATTTGTGGTTTGTGATAAAAGTTATCTTCAGAATTTGTTAATTGACCATTTTTATAACCCCAATCTGAGTTAAATTTATTTCCTCTTTCACTTGCTCTATAAGTTGCTACAGTATGTCTGTTTTGTCTTTGACCATGTCTTTGCTTAGCTCCAAATGCTGTAAATGACAATTTATGATCATCATTAATTTGCTTAGAAAGGTTTACGAAATAAGATATTGCATTAAATGGAGTTCCATCAACATAACCATCACCATCAGTTTTAGAAGCAGAGATTGTTGCAGCAAAACCATTCTCCATTAAACCAGTAGAATATGTTAAACCAAATTTCTCAAAACCATCATTAGCTAAAGTTGTATAGAAATTTCCACCAGCTTCAACATCTGTAGTTTTAGATAAAATATTAATTGTTCCACCTACAGATGGCACAGCAACTTTAGCAGCACCAAGTCCTCTTTGTACTTGCAAAGAACTTGTAACATCTCCTAAACCAGCCCAGTTACTCCAAAATACACGACCATTTTCCATGTCGTTTACTGGAACACCGTTAATCATTACTGCAACGTTTTCAGAATTAAATCCACGAAGATTAATTCTACCGTCACCATAACCACCACCAGATTTTGTAGCATATACACCAGGAGTAGACTTTAAAACTTCAGGGAATTCTTGAGTTCCTAATTTTAACTCAATATCTGCAGCTCTAATTGTAGAGACAGCAACAGGTGTTTTTCTATCTACTGCAACAGATGCAATAATTTGAATTTCCTGTAAACCAACTTCACTAGAAGTTAAAGTAATTGTTCCTAAATCTTGATCTCCAGAAAAAGAAATCGTTTTAGAATTGTAACCTACAAAAGAGATTTCTAGCTCTCCTGTAGATGCATTAGTTTTTAGTGTAAAGTTTCCATCAAAATCGGTAGTTGTCCCATTCGATGTTCCTTTTTCAACAATATTTGCTCCTGGTAAAGGCTCATTAAAATCTGATCCTAAGATCTTACCAGTTAATGTGCTTTGTGAAAAGGCAAGCGTAGTGCACAAAAAGACTACAAGTACCAATAAACATTTTGAAAATTTTTTCATTGTTTAAGATTTATTAAAGAGTTTTAATTTTCGGCAAAAATACGTCTGTTTAAACGATACTATATTACCATAATGTTAAGATTTATTAACATGTAAAATTACTTAAATTTTTCTTAAATTCTGAAATTAGAATACTGATAATTAGTTAAGTATTTAACATTACCTAACTCTTGTTTTGGTAGTATTTAATAAGGTTTTGAGTAGAATCGTCGTGATTGTTAATAACATTTACGTCATTAAACTCCTTTAAAATAGTATTTGCAAGTTGTTTTCCTAGCTCTACACCAAATTGGTCGTAGCTAAAAATATTCCAGATAATACCTTGAACAAAAATCTTGTGCTCATACATCGCAATTAACTTCCCTAAGCTTTCTGGTGTTAACTTATCAATTAGAAAAGTCGTTGTTGGTTTATTCCCATCAAATACTTTAAAAGGAGTTAGTTCCTTAATTTTTTCTTCGGATGCGCCTTGAGTTTTCAACTCATCTGTAACCGTTTTTGGAGATTTACCACTCATTAAAGCTTCCGTTTGTGCAAAAAAGTTTGACATGAGCTTATCTTGATGGTCTTGATTACCATGAAGTGGTTTTGCAAATCCAATAAATTCGGCAGGAATTAATTTAGTTCCTTGATGAATCAATTGAAAGAACGCATGTTGTGAGTTTGTACCAGGTTCTCCCCAAATGATAGTACCTGTTTGATAATTTATCTTATCTCCATTTCTGTCTACACTTTTCCCATTACTTTCCATAATACCTTGTTGAAGGTACGTTGCAAATTGATTTAGATATTGCGAATATGGAATGACTGCTTCACTTTCTGCATTGAAAAAATTATTATACCAAACACTTATAAGAGCAGTGATTACTGGGATATTTTGATCAAAATCTTCGGTTTTAAAATGCTCGTCCATTTTATGAGCTCCTAAAAGTAGGCTGTCAAAATTATCAAAACCTACCGCTAAACTAATGGATAGTCCAACGGCACTCCAAAGAGAAAATCGACCTCCAACCCAATTCCACATTGGAAAAATATTTTTTTCATCAATCCCAAACGTTTTAACTTTTTCAATATTTGTAGATACTGCAACAAAATGTTTTGATACCGCATCTTGAGGTGCGTATTTTAAAAACCATTCTCTTAAAGTATTAGCATTAGACAACGTTTCTTGAGTTGTAAATGTCTTTGAAACAATCACAAAAAGTGTCGTTTCGGGATTTAAGTTTTTAATAACTTCATTAACATGGTCGCCATCTACATTACTTACAAAATGAGTCTTTAAGTGATTCTTATAAAAAGCTAAAGAATCGACAACCATTGCTGGACCTAAATCTGAACCACCAATACCAATGTTCACAACATCTGTAAAGGATTGATTTGTGTATGTTTTTAATTCCCCCGAAATCACTTTTTTGGAAAAGTCTTCAATTTTCGACTTTACTTCAAAAATTTCTGGCATCACATTTTCTTCATTGACTAAAACCTCAGCAGATTTTGGGCTTCTCAATGCTGTATGCAAAACCTCACGACCTTCTGTTTTATTAATAACATCACCTCCAAAATACTTATTCATAGCATCTTTAAGACCCACTTCATTTGCTAGTTCTAACAACAAACCCAATGTTTCTTTTGACATTCTATGTTTAGAATAATCAACATAAAAATCGTCCCATTTAATAGTCATATCATTTGCTCGATTAGTATGTTGAGCAAATAAATCTTTAAGATGTGTATGTTCTATAGTTTCAAAATGTGCTTGTAATTTACTCCAAGCTTTAGTTGATGTAGGGTTGATTGTTTTTAATGCCATTATTGAATTTTACTGGTAAGTGTTTCTTCTTCCGAAGGAATTTCTATTTTATTTTCTTTAAATTGAATGTTATCCAACTGTATTTTTAACGGCTTGATAAACTCTGTATAATTTGCTTTTAAAGAGTCTGGGATAGACTCTGCTGCAGGTAATTTTTCTTTGAATGGATCTACTTCTTTACCGTTTTTCCAAAAACGATAACACACATGTGGTCCTCCAGTATTTCCTGTCATACCAACCCAACCAATCACATCACCTTGTTTTACAAAAGCGCCTTTTTTTACATTCTGGGCTTTCATATGTAAGTATTGTGTACTATAAGTACCATTATGCTTAATCTTTACGAATTTCCCATTTCCGCCACGTCTTGTAGACTCAGTAACTGTACCATTTGCTGTTGCTAAAATCTCTGTTCCAATTGGTGCTGCAAAATCGGTCCCTCTATGTGGTCTTAATCTATAACCATAGTATTTAATACGACGATTTAAATTATAACGAGATGATATTCTACTAAACTGTACAGGTGCTTTTAGGAATGTTCGCCTTAAACTCTTAGTGTTTTCATCAAAATAATCTGATATGTTTTTCGTGCTATCCACCTCAAAATTAAACGCATAAAACGGTTCGTCCTTATGTTTAAAATATGCTGCATCTATACTTTCTATTCCTGCAGAAATAGAATCTTCAATAAATCGTTGTTGGTAAACAATTTTAAAACTATCTCCTTTTTGAAGTCTAAAAAAATCTATTGTCCAAGCGTAAACATCACTCATATCATTAATCAACTCATAAGGCAAACCTTGTTGTTCCATGGTTTCAGAAAGACTATTCATCACAATACCTGATGCCTCTTTTTGTACGATGGTTATTGGTTTTTTTTCGTTGTAAGTAATGACAGAATCAGCAAATTTTATAACAACATAATCAATATTATTTAGTTGATATATAAAACACTCAGGCGTTTGAAGTGAGTCTTTAGCGCACAATAAAGTATAGGGTTTGCCAAGTTTAAGTTTTCTAATATCAAAACTATCTTTGACTTTTTCTGCAATATTGAAAATTCTAGGATAACCTATATGGTTACGTTCTAAGATTTCTCCAAAACTATCCCCTTTTCTAATAGTATCTCTTTTTACGATATAATCTTCAAGAATAAAACCAAATTCTTTAATAGGTTCTGGTTCAACAATTGCTTGTAATGGTTCTACCTCTGTCTTTTCTTCTTTTTTACATGAAAAAACACAAATGCATAACATAAGTGCTATTAATAATTGTTTTGGTTGCATTAATTTATTGGTTGTAAATTATTAGTTGTTTCCCCAGTTTTCTATTTCATCTGTGCTCCAAAGTTCAGGAAAAAATATGCGTTTTTGATATTTAGGATGCATATATTTTTTCCAATCACTTCCTCCTGTTGCTTCTCCATCACCTGTCCCACTTTCTATGTAGTGACGTGCTGCATTGTAATGTGCCATTACCCATGTAATATTCACAGTATAATCAAAATGACGCATGGCTTTGATTAAACCCTCATCTTTTTGATCTTTCTCAGGAAGTTCTTTAAATCTAGACCATAAATTCTTTGTATTGTACGTTTGCATGAAACGAATAAAATCGCCTTTATAACGTTTTTCAAAATTAACTAGAAGTGTTGATTTCTTTCCTGTTTTGTAATCCTTTCCTGCTGCTTGCCAATATAAATGCTCAGAAGCATGCTCAAAAGGTGTATCACGATCTATAGTTTTTCTAAACCTGTAGTCTATAAGATTAATAAGCTCTGTAGATGCGAATTCTATCATTCTATATTGTGCACTTTGAAATCCGCTTGCTGGTGTTAACGTGTATCTAAATTTCATGTACTGTTCTATAGACATACCTTCTCTCATAATATCAAAGGAGGTTGTAAGCATATCGAAATAACGACTTACACGCATAATTTTTTCTTCAAAATAAGCGATATTTAAATTCTCTTCTTCTGCAACTTGCTGGATTTCCCATAAAATCATCTTAAAAATGAGTTCATTAATTTGATGATAAGCAATAAACACCATCTCATCTGGAAGTGTCGTGCGTTGAATTTGAAGATTTAGTAAGGCATCGGTTTGTATATAGTCCCAATATGTAATAGGCTTGCTGTGAAGCAAGCCATGTAAATGGTCTTCTGTGTCTTGACCTATTTTTGTAAATTTCTCTTGTAGCTGTTCGATAATATCATCAAACTTATGTAAATCATCCATTTAGTTAGTCAAATTGTATTGGGAAATAGTGTTTGAGACCTTTATATTCTACAAGATCTGCTCTTAATGAACCAACAGCTAAATCTGCTTTTATTTTAAGTGGTATTTTATTTTCATCTGCACTTACCCAAAGTGTTAAACTTTCTTCTTCTTTAAAAACACGACCAGCCATTACATATGGTCTAAACTTAAGCGTTTTTATCTTAACGTCAGCGCCATTTATTTCTGTTTCAATAGTTTCTTTTCCTAAGTATTTAAGTTTAAAACCAAAATTCTCTTCATCAAAGAAAATATCTAACTCTACAACATCTCCAACCTTTATATCATCAGTTTCATAATTATTACGCAGGTAATAAAAAGCAGACACCATATCTTGAACGTTAGGCTCTGTCGTAACTGTCTTTTTGGTTTTGTATTTTTTATTTTCTACTAAGGCCTCTTTCTTATTATGATCAAAGTCTATCTCAATATTTTTTGTGTGACCACCTTCATCAATTTTTCTTATAAACTTATAAGGCACTCCTGTTTCTTTATCAAAATAACTCTCGTATCTATCTTTAACTTTAAAAATCCATTTAATAGCACCTGTGGTCCAGCCTTTTCCTGTAACGTGATACACAGGTTTTCCTTGTAGAGTTGTTTCATCAACAGATAATGTTGCGTTTCCTGCTTTAAGCATACCACTGTAGCTCATTTCAAATTTAAACCATTCTCCATCTTTAAACGCACTCTCTTTCTGGGCAAAAGAGGCTTGCATGTAAAACAGGATACTAAATATAAGTAGTACATTTTTCATTATCGTAATTATTATAAATGAAACTTTTACCATTTCATTTTATTGTATAGTAGGTAGAATTACAATTACTATTCCAAAAATATAAATTTTATTGAAACCATTATAAATAAAGGTGTTATAGTTGTGTTAGTTTTTTTAATTAATAACTTCTATTTTTCTTCGGAAATATGCCACACACAAAACAAAGCTATAAAAAGAAAGCTCAACCTTTAATAAGATTGAGCTTCTAAACTATAAAAAATTGAGCAGTTTTTTACAACGTACCTCGTTTTTCTTGCTCTCTTTCGATAGATTCAAATAATGCTTTAAAATTACCTGCACCAAAACCTTGAGCTCCCATTCTTTGAATAATCTCAAAAAACAAGGTTGGTCTATCTTCTACTGGTTTTGTGAAGATTTGAAGCAAGTAGCCTTCTTCATCTGCATCTATCATAATAGATAACTTTTGGAGTTCATTAATATCTTCATTCATCATCTCCATATGCTCTCCTAACCTCTTAGGAATCTCATCATAATAAGCCTGAGGAGGAGGAGGTAAAAACTCTATACCTCTTGCCTTTAATTGTGCTACTGTCTTAATAATATCATCTGTAGCTACTGCAATATGTTGCACGCCTGAATCTTCATAAAAATCTAAATACTCTTCAATTTGAGATCGTTTTGCTGCTTTTGCTGGTTCGTTAATTGGGAATTTGATACGTCCATTACCATTACTCATCACTTTACTCATCAATGCAGAGTACTCTGTATGGATTTGTTTGTCATCAAAAGATAAAAAATTAACAAAGCCCATAACATCTTCATACCATTTAACCCAAGTATTCATTTGTCCCCAACCCACGTTACCAACCATGTGGTCAATATACTTTAATCCTACAGGTTCTGGATTGTAATCTGATTCCCATTTTTGAAAACCAGGCATAAACGTACCTGTATAATTTTTGCGTTCAACAAACATGTGAACCGTTTCACCATATGTATAGATTCCTGCTCTTACGACTTCACCAAATTCGTCTTTTTCAACAGTTGGTTCCATATAGGATTTTGCGCCTCGTTTTGTGGTTTCTTCGTATGATTTTCTTGCATCATCAACCCATAACGCTACTACTTTTACGCCATCACCATGTTTTACAATATGATCATTGATTGGTGATTTGCTATTTAAAGGAGTTGTTAGCACTAATCTAATTTTATCTTGTTTTAAGACGTAACTCACTGAATCTCTAGAACCTGTTTCTAGCCCTTTATATGCATAGGATTGAAACCCAAATGCTGTTTTATAAAAATGAGCAGATTGCTTAGCATTACCTACATAAAACTCTACATAATCTGTACCTAAAAGTGGTAAAAAATCTTGTGCTCCTTCGAAGATTTTTTCCAATCCGTAATCGACACTTTTTACTTCTTTTGCCATAATGACTTTATTTTAGAACTTTCTTTGGAGTGTTAAAATTTCCGAAGAAAATAAATTTATTTTTTTAATTATTTAGACTGTCTATTTCTATTTCTGTTTCTATCAATTCTTCAATATTTAGAGAATCGATACTTATACTATCTTCTTGTATTTCATAATAATCATCTTCATAGTCATAAAGACTATCACTTTCCCATTCGTAATTATAATCATCACTATTGTTTTGCGACTCATAACCCTCCATAATTGCAGTAGATATAAGCGCTCCATAAATCATAAAATAAGCGATATAAAATAGAGTCACCAAAGCACTAACGATTAAAGCAATGATATTTAAAATCTTTGCTGTTGACACATTACTCTTACTTTGAGGTTCATAAATGCTAGGGTTTACTTGAAACTCTTTAAGGCTTTTATTTGCCATCACCAAACCAATGATACTCATAATCAAAGGGATAAATGCAAAAACACCACAGCAGCATCCTGCAAGTGACATTATTAGTGCTATTATTCCTAAAATCATTGCAGTAGGATCTGCAGGTAACTTATTATACATTTAGTATTCTATTTAGTGTTCTAACCACGATTTATAATAATCTTCGTCGGCTATTTTCAAAGCTTCTTCTGTTAACTGTAATGGTTTAAAAGTATCCACCATTACTGCAAGTTCATCTGTTTTTACTTTACCGATACTTCGTTCTGTTGCTCCAGGGTGAGGACCATGAGGTATACCTGCAGGGTGTAAACTTATGTGACCTGCATCAATATCGTTTCTACTCATAAAATCTCCATCAACATAATATAACACCTCGTCACTATCTATATTACTGTGATTGTAAGGTGCTGGAATACTATCTGGATGATAATCATACAAACGTGGAACAAAACTACAGACTACAAAAGCATCTGTCTCAAATGTTTGATGAACTGGTGGTGGTTGATGAATGCGACCTGTGATAGGTTCGAAATCGTGAATTGATAATGCATACGGATAATTAAAACCATCATAACCTACAACATCAAAAGGGTGAGACGCATAAACCATTTCAAATATATCGCCTTGCTTTTTGACTTTCATCAAAAACTCTCCCGATTCGTTATTAGTTTCTAATTCATGAGGTTGACGTATATCTCGTTCACAAAAAGGTGAATGTTCTAAAAGTTGGCCAAACCAATTTCTATAACGCTTTGGTGTATAAATTGGTCGTCTGGATTCTACAATGAACAATCTATTATCTTCTGTATCAAAGTCCATTTTATAGATTATTCCTCTTGGGACAACCAGATAATCACCATATTTAAAATCTAAATTACCTAGATGGGTTCTTAGTTTCCCTGTTCCTTTATGAACAAAAATAAGCTCGTCAGCATCTGAGTTTTTATAGAAATAATCTGTAGTAGATTGTTTAGGTGCTGCTAAAATAATAGTACAATCACTATTTGTGAGCACTGCTTTTCTACTTTCTAAATAATCGTTTTCTGGCTTTACTTGAAAGCCTCTCAAGCGATAAGATTGAATATGGTTTGCTTTTGCAATTTTTGGAGCAACACTATATTGTTTTTTAATTGCTTTTACTTGTGTTGGTCTTTGCTCATGATAGCTATTGGTGGACATACCATCAAAACCTATTGTGCCAAACAATTGCTCTGCATATAAACTCCCGTCTTCTTTTCGAAATTGAGTATGTCGCTTTGGTGGTATTTTTCCTAATTTATGATAGAAAGGCATCTTTTTAAAATTTAAAAGTTGATTTGTTTATACATTAAACTGTATAAAATATGTGTGTTTTAAAGATACAAAAATTGCGTCTTATTCAGGATTTCTCTTGATAAGATAATGAAGATGACTTAATAAATCTTTGAAGATGAGATTTAACATGACTCAAATATCGGTAAAATTTCAATAACCTAAAACCAAAACCCAATATTAAAGTACCAAACGCTTTTTCTTTCTTCTGGTGAGTAACTAAATTTCCCTTGAATTGGCCCTAAAAATGTTTCAATACCATAACCCAAGGCATAACCTCTGTAATCTGGCAATGTAAACCACTCACCAGATTCATAAATATCATTTCCAATGTTTGCCCAATTGGCTTCTAAGGTGATATGTTGCTTATTAAAAACCTCATAATCTGCACTTGCGTATCCTTTTATATAGCTATTACCTGTAAGTGATATGTAATCATAACCCAAAAACGGAATGAAATTATTTATAAAGTTGTTACCATAACCACCCAGAGCAAAATCTAGTGCATTTGTAGAGTTGTCTCCAAATTTGAAACCACCTCCAGATTGGAAGTTTAAACTTATTTTTTCTGAAACTTTAAATGCATATCCTAAATCGGCTTTTGCGATAGAAAAACGATCAAAACCCTGATTAAATTTTGAAGCGAATAAATAGGTATGTAAATCACCATTAAAATAAACACCAGATGTTGGGTAATACATATTATCATAAGTATCTAGTTTCAAATTTGCGAAGACACTAATATAATCTGTGTTTTCAAATAGAAACTCATCGGTTTCAGTATCTAGCGTTATGGTTTCGGACTTAACACTTAGTCTTTTATGTTCTGCTCCTAAGCTCAACGCAAAGTCCTTTCTAAATAGGGTTTGTAAATAAAATTGATTGGTTTGATCTCTTAACTTGACATCTAACTTGTTAATTCCTGATAACGCTATTTGTTCTTCATCTAAAAGTAACTCGCTGTTAATACTTTTTTCAAATTGATTATATCTAGAGCGTAAACCAATACTCCAATAAAACCCTTTATCAATAAGATATTCAAAATTATATCTCACATTATCACCTAAGATTATATCTAATGATGCTATATCGTTATTAAATATTAATCGTTTTTTAGTAAAATTCACAAGCGCAGCACTTTTGTATACATCATCATAATGTATTCCTAACTTTAAAAATGTAGTCGTTCTAGATTCTCTAAGGTTTGCTGCAAATTCATAACCCTCTTTCTCTTTAGATGGTTTAAAATCATATTGAAATGAATCAAAATTATTGGTCGCAATTAAATTATTTACACCTTTATTAAAGTCTGCATAACTAACCGTCTCATCACCTTTAAGTTTTAATTTACCCATAATATAAGATCTAGTATAACGATCATTACCCGTTATACTAATTCCATTTATAGTTATACTATCTTTAGAAGTCAGATCTAATTCTAACTTACCTTCTTCTTTATACTTTATTTTTTTTGGTAATTCATCTAAAGCTACAAGTTCTTGTAAGGCAGCAATTTTACCATTATCAATAATTTCTCTTCCTTCACTAAATGAAATCACAGTAAAGTCTGTGATATTTGGTTTGATATAAATGTCTGTTTTTTTAGACTTTAATTTCATATCATCAATGGTCCTAAAATTATTAATTTGCGACAGTACATCTAGAGCAGATACCATATCCTCTCGCGTTGCCAAATCGTCTTGTACATCAACACCTATAACAATATCCATTCCTTTTGCTTTAAGCTCGTCTATTGGATAATTATTAACAACACCTCCATCAATTAATAAATCATCACCTATCTCAACAGGTTGAAATAAGGATGGAAACGCTCCACTAGCAGTAACAGATTGTGCTAAATTACCAGAATCAAGAATGACTTGCTCTCCATTCTCTACATTTGTCGCAATACAAAAAAACGGAATTGGTAGTTGCTCAAAATCATTGATTTCACTTACGTGAAGTGTTAATTTAGTATACAAGTTAAACACATTTTGACCTCTAGATAAAGCCGAAGGCAGGTTGAGTTTAAAATTATTAAACGGAAGTATGACACCATATTTCTCTGTATTATTACGCTCATAAAACGTTTTAGCAGATCGAGGTAAATCATCATTAATAACAGAATCAAAATCTAAGTTACTAAAGATAGAATCTAACTGTTTACCCGAATAACCAGAAGCATATAAAGACCCTACAATTGCTCCCATACTTGTACCAGCAATATAATCGACTTTAACACCAAGACTGTCAATGACTTTTAAAACACCAATATGCGCAAAACCTTTTGCTCCACCACCACTCAACACCAATCCTATTTTAGGTTTTTTGAGGTCGCTATTTGATTGCGCTTTCACAGAAAACACACTCAATAGTATTAATATGATTAAAATTTTATATCTCACTTTTTACTGTAATACTCTATTATTTTTTGAGCTCTTGATAATCCAACAACTTTTTCTAAATCTTCTTTTTTTGCTTCGGAAATGCGTTTCACTGACTTAAATTGCTTCATCAATGCTACAACTGTCTGTTCTCCAATACCAGGTATCGTTTCCAACTCTGTATTAAGCGCTTGCTTACTTCGTCTATTTCTATGATGTTCTATACCAAAACGATGTGCTTCGTTTCGTAAATGCTGTATCACTTTAAGCGTTTCGCTTTTTTTATCTAAATATAAGGGAATTGGGTCGTCTGGATAAAATAATTCTTCCAAACGCTTTGCAATTCCGATGATTGCTATTTTATTCCGAAGACCTAAGGCATCCAAACTTTTTAAAGATGATGATAATTGCCCTTTACCTCCATCTATAATAATCAAATGTGGCAAAGGTTGCTTTTCATCTAATAATCTTTTGTAACGTCGATAGACGACTTCTTCCATAGATGCAAAATCATCTGGCCCTACAACGGTCTTTATATTAAAATGACGATAATCTCGTTTACTTGGCTTTCCATCTTTAAAAACTACACAGGCAGCCACAGGGTTAGTTCCTTGTATGTTCGAATTATCAAAACACTCTATATGACGAGGCTCTTCAGGCAAACCTAAATCTACTTTCATTTGCGCCATGATTCTATTGGCATGACGATCTGGATCAACAATCTTAACTTGTTTAAAACGCTCCATACGATAGTATTTTGCATTCCGAAGAGATAAATCTAGAATCTTCTTTTTATCACCCAGTTTTGGAACATAAACCTTTATGTCTTTACCTAAGTTCACAGGAAAAGGTGCATAGACTTCTTTGGATGTAGAATTGAAACGTTGCCTAATTTCGGTAATTGCTAATTCTAATAATTGCAAATCAGTTTCGTCTAATTTCTTTTTAATCTCTAAAGTGTGAGACCGGATGATGCTTCCGTAGGATAATTGTAAAAAGTTGACATAACCGTAACCTTCATCACTCATAATACTAAACACATCAACATTGCTAATTTTAGGGTTTACAATTGTTGATTTTGATTGGTATTTTTCTAAAACCTCTATTTTCTCTTTAATACGCTGTGCGTCTTCAAACTGCATATTTTGAGCTAATTGTTTCATTTGGGTTTTAAATTGAGAGAGTGAATCTTTAAAATTTCCTTTTATAATTTCTCTTATGGCAGTAATTTGAATATTATATTCTGCTTCACTCTGCAAATCTTCACAAGGTCCTTTACAATTTCCTAAGTGATATTCTAAGCAAACTTTATACTTACCTGCTTCTATTTTTTCTTCGGAAAGATTATAATTACAAGTTCGCAAACTATACAACCCCTTAATCAAGTCCAGCAATGTCCAAACCGTTTTCATACTGGTATATGGACCATAATACTCTGAGCCATCTTTAAAAATACGTCGTGTTGAAAAAACTCTTGGAAAACGTTCGTTCTTTATACAAATCCAAGGATACGTCTTATCATCTTTAAGCAACACATTATAACGTGGCTTGTATTTTTTTATAAGATTGTTTTCTAACAAAAGTGCATCTGTCTCAGTCTCTACAACAATATGCTTAACACTAGAAATCTTTTTTACTAGAACTCTTGTCTTACCATTTTCATGTGTTTTTGTAAAATAAGAGCTAACTCTTTTCTTTATGTTTTTTGCTTTCCCTACATAAATTAGTTTATCATCTATATCAAAATATTGATACACTCCAGGCTCTGTTGGCAAGGTTTTTAATTGTATGTCTAGTGTAGGTTTATCCATTTTTATCAAAGTTAGTATTTACTATTTAAAACCTCTTTGTTATGTGTTAAAAATTAGGTCATAAATTTATTTTTTAAATTGACTTATTGTTTACCTTTCGCCACTTTTAAAATACAAAAATGACTAAAAAAGTAATTGGGAGAATTGATAAAATCGATTTCCCTAATCTCAGTTTAAGACATGTAGATGTTAAGATCGATACTGGAGCTTACACCTCTGCTATTCATTGCTCAACAATCTTAGAAAAAAATGACACATTAATTTGCACTTTTGAAAGTAAGGGTCATCCCAATTTTAAAAGTGAAAACATCATTTTTGACACCTATACAATTACAGATGTTAAAAGTAGTAACGGATATAAAGAAAACCGATATAAAATTAAATCTGATGTCATATTCTTTGGTAAAACATATAAGATTAACTTAACTTTAAGCACAAGAGACGATATGAAATTTCCTGTTTTGATAGGGCGTCAATTTCTAAGTAAGAAATTTTTAGTTGATGTCAATTTAGAAAATGTATCCTTTAATAATTCGAATTCATGAATATTGTAATATTATCTAGAAACCCACATTTATACTCAACTGATCGCCTTGTAAAAGAGGCAGAATCAAGAGGTCATCAGGTCGAAATTATTGACCCTCTTAAGTGCGACATCATTATAGAAAAAGAAAAACCAACCATTTTTTATAAAGATCGTTATCTAGACTATGTAGATGCAATTATACCAAGAATTGGATCGTCTGTTACGTTTTACGGTTGCGCTGTGGTACGTCAATTTGAAGAAATGGGTGTTTTTACTATCGCTACATCAGATGCCATACAACGCTCTCGTGATAAATTACGAAGCTTACAACGTTTAAGTAAAGCAGGTATTGGGATGCCAAAAACTGTGTTTACAAATTATTCACGCGATGTGGAAGAAGTTATTGAACATGTAGGTGGAACACCTGTAATTATTAAGCTTCTTGAAGGCACTCAGGGACTAGGTGTCGTTTTAGCTGAGAGTAAAAATGCAGCAGAATCTGTACTTGAGGCATTTAATGGTCTACAAGCTAGAGTTATTGTGCAAGAGTTTATTAAAGAAGCGAAAGGTGCAGACATTAGAGCTTTGGTCGTTGATGGACAAGTAGTAGGCGCAATGAAACGCCAAGGAAAAGAAGGAGAGTTTAGATCAAATCTTCATCGTGGCGGAAGCGCAAATATTATCAAATTAGATGCAGACGAACTTAAATTAGCCATGAATGCATCAAAAGTATTAAAGCTACCTGTTTGTGGTGTAGATATGTTACAATCTACGCGTGGCCCTTTATTATTAGAGGTAAACTCTACTCCTGGATTAGAAGGAATTGAGGGTGCTACTGGAAAAAATATAGCAAAAGCGATTATTACATTTATTGAGCGTAATGCTAAAAAATAACAATTCAACTACAATACCTTACATATAAATAGTTTTGTATGAGTGATAAAGACGTTTTAGAAATATTAGGAGAAAAAATAGCTTTAGGTAAAAGTGCGACGGTTACTTTTGAAGTCGCAAAATTACATACTCGTAACACACTTGATGTTCCTATAATTATTGAACGTTCTAAGAAACCAGGACCAACAGTATTAATGACTGCTGGCATTCATGGTGATGAAATTAATGGTGTTGAAATCGTTAGACAAATTATTGCAAAAGGGATTAATAAGCCTAAAAGAGGAACCATTATTTGTGTACCAGTAATAAATGTTTTTGGTTTTTTAAATATGGATCGCTTATTTCCAGATGGTAGAGACCTCAATCGTGTCTTTCCTGGAAGTATAAATGGATCTCTTGCAAGTAGAGTTGCACATTTTGTGATGAAAGAAATTGTACCTCATGTTGATTTTGCAATGGATTTCCATACAGGTGGTGCTGATCGTTTTAATGCAGCTCAAATTCGTATAGTGAAAGACGACCCAAAACTTACAGAATTAGCACATGTTTTCGGAGCTCCTTTTATATATTATTCGCAAAACTTAAATAAATCATTTAGGAATGCATGTAGCAAATTTGGAGTGCCAATGCTTTTGTTTGAGGGCGGAAAGTCTTTTAATATTCATACGACAATAACAAATACAGGTGTTAATGGTGCTAAACGTGTTTTAAATCATTTAGGAATGTTAAACACTAAATTTAAAGTATCAAAACCCAAAACTGAAGCCATAATTATTGAAGATAGTAAATGGTTAAGAGCAAAATTTTCTGGCATGTTTAAGGCCACAGTATCAATAAATGCATACGTTGAAAAAAATGATGTTTTGGGAAATATTACAGATCCATATGGAAGCTTCAACCACTTTGTAAAAGCGCCTAATGCAGGTTATATTTTTAACGTTAACGAATCTCCAATCATTTATCAAGGTGATGCTATCTTTCATATTTCAACAGGCTTAAAGGATGACAAAAAATGAATTACGGAAAACATATAAGTTGCTTCGGAAGAAACTTTCCGAAGACGCTATAGAAACTAAGAGTTTAGAAATTGCTAACCAACTTTTAAAATTACCAATATGGGAGCAATCATTCTATCACATTTTCTTGACGATAGAAGAACAAAAAGAAGTCAATACAGATTATATTTTAAGTATTCTCTCTGGTAAAGACAAACACATTGTCATCTCTAAAAGTGATTTTAAAACTTTTGAAATGGCACATTATTTACTGTCTGACAATACAGTACTTAAAAAAAATGAATGGAATATCCCAGAGCCTACAAATGGGATTCCAATTAGCACAGAGCAAATTGATGTGGTCTTCGTGCCCTTGCTCGCATTTGATAAAAAAGGTAATAGAATAGGCTATGGTAAAGGATTCTATGACAAATTTTTAGCACAATGCAAACCAAAAACTATTAAAATTGGTTTGTCGTTCTTTTCTTCAGAAGAAGAAATTTCTTACATTAATAAAAATGATGTTAACATAGATTATTGCGTTACTCCAAGCAATATATACGACTTCTCAAAATATTAAAAAATCGATAAAACGCATATAAATTAGATAAAGTGTATTTTATTTGTATATTGCAACACTAATATGTCCCCAAACTATTAGTGCCCCCAATTAACCTACTAAAAAATGTCAGAATCAATTGTACAGAAATACGTGATTCCTAACAGCAAAATTTGCTATTGGGAATTAAACGATAACACCAGTTTTTGGTCACTCGCCTTTATAGCAGCACTTGGCTATGATA
Source organism: uncultured Psychroserpens sp. (assembly GCA_905479815.1). Classification (GTDB taxonomy): domain Bacteria; phylum Bacteroidota; class Bacteroidia; order Flavobacteriales; family Flavobacteriaceae; genus Psychroserpens. The sequence continues at coordinate 13,038 of CAJQOA010000140.1, read as the reverse complement.
CATCTAAGATAGAAACCAACCTAGATTTCTTTCTAAATCAAATCATACACTCAAAAAACAAATCTGTTTTTAAGGACAATTTTTACAACCTTGTTAGATATGATGTAAATTTTAAACAGAATATATTCCTTTTAAATAATGAAGGAGAATATGATGAGTATATATGTAAAACAAATGAAGAGCTAGATGTTAATTTAAAAACAGATTCTAAGGCTGTTTATTTTTTTAAAGCAAAAATTAAGACTCACGAAAAGGTAAATGGTGATTATTATTCTCGGGAAACTGCAGAAATGACTTCAATTGGAAGTTGGTATATTGATTTTGAAAATAAGTCAACTTATTGGGATCAAATTACACGAAAAATCCTAAAGTATCCAGAAGACTATATTCCATCATTGCGCATGGCTCCAAAATTAAATGCTGAAGAATATCAAGCTATAGTTGCTGATGCTTATTTTAATTGCGCTATGTCTGGAACTCCATTTGATCTAGAAATACTCATGGTTAAATCAACTAATGAGAAGTTTTGGGCTCGTGTAATTGGCAAACCTGTATTTAATCATGATAAGGAAATTATTGGAGTACGAGGTATCTTTCAGGATATTGACGACTTTAAAATGAAGGAAATTCATTTAAAACGTACTTCAGAAATTATCGCTTCACAAAATTCAAGGCTATTCAATTTTGCTCATATCGTGTCGCATAATCTAAGATCTCATAGTAGTAATTTAGAATTGATTGTTCATTACATTGAAAGTATTGACGACCCTAAAGAACAACTAGAATTGTTAGGCACCATAAAAGATGTATCTGGTAGTTTAAACAAAACTATTGAGCATTTAAATGAAGTCGTCACCATTCAAACCAATGCAGATCAACATAAAGAAAACGTTAGTATAGAGACAACTCTAAAACAAGTGTGTACATCAATAAGTCAAATTATTTCTACTAATGAGGCAATGATTACTTCTAACTTTGAAGCTGGAGATGTCATATCATACGTTCCAGCATATATGGATAGTATTATATTAAATATTTTAACTAATGCTATTAAATATAAACATCCAGATCGTCATCCAATTATTAATTTTAAGACATCAATAGATTTTAAAAATGAAGATCGATTAATTTTAGAAATTAGTGATAATGGTATTGGTATTGATATGGAAAAATTTGGAGACAAGCTGTTTGGCATGTATAAAACCTTCCATTACAATAAAGACGCAGTAGGCATTGGTTTATTTATAACAAAAAATCAAATTGAATCCCTAAATGGTGAAATTACTGTTGATAGCAAGGTTGATAAAGGAACTACATTTACCATTAAATTTTAGCAATATGACAGAGAAAATCAAAATGGCATGCATCATAGATGATGATAGCATATATGTGAACTTAGTCAAAAAAATTATTGAAACTAAAAAACTTTGTGACAACCTACTCATATTTAATAATGGTAAAGATGGTATTGATTATTTTGAATCAATACTTCAAAATTTAGGACATAATGATATTCCAGAAATAATTTTACTAGACATCAATATGCCAGTTATGGATGGTTGGGAATTTATTGAACGATTTACAAAAATTCAAAATAAATTTAAAAAGAGAATAACGCTTTACGTTGTAAGTTCTTCAATAAATGCAACAGAAATTGAAAAAGCAAAATCATTATCTAGTGTTGAAAACTATTTAGTAAAACCGGTTAATATTGATGAATTGGAAGCTGTATTTGCAAGAACTGCTTAAATGGTTCTAAACGCTCTTTTATTAAAGAAAATTAAAATCCCAATACCTGTACTTATTGCCATATCTGCAATATTAAACACAGGATCAAAAAATGTAAAGTAAGTACCTCCATAAGACGGTATCCAATCTGGCAACACACCACTCCACATTGGGAAGTGAAGCATATCAACAACTTTACCATGAAATACAGTGTCGTAGCCTTGCTCTGGCAAAAATGTTGCGACTTGACCTAAACTTGAGTCAAAGACTATTCCGTAGAAAACAGAATCTATAATATTACCTAATGCACCTGCTAGTATTAAAGAAATCGCAAAAATCAAGGTTCTCGAACTTTTATCTACAATAGATTTTTTCAACCAATATCCAATTCCAAAAACCGCCAAAATTCTAAAAATTGTTAGACTAACTTTTGCTGTTCTATCTGATATGAATGAGACAAAATCACTAATTTTTGTTCCCCAAGCCATACCTTCATTCTCCACAAAAGCAATTTGAAACCAACTAAAAACCTCTAACTTTTCGTTAAGAGCAAAGTGTGTTTTTATATAAAATTTACTTATTTGATCTATAAGTAAGATAATTACAATTAAAATTGTGGCCTTTTTTAATGACATTATTAGGATTTTCGTGATGTAAAAATAGAGTTATTCTATTAAACACATGCTTTATTTCAGGTTTTCTAGAAACAAAAAACACCTCTATTGAGGTGTGTTTTTTATAAATGAGATTCCTATTTCAATTTGACACTTCAGCTTCAGCTTAGTGCTAACAATTTCAATGATTGAAAAGGACTGTTTTATTTCTGCATATTTTTAGCCTCAATACTCAATGTTGCATGAGGTACTAATTCTAAACGCTTTTTATTAATAAGTTTACCTGTAACTCTGCAAACACCATAGCTTTTATTCTCAATACGTATTAACGCATTTTTAAGGTCTCTAATAAATTTCTCTTGTCTAATTGCTAATTGCGAATTAGATTCCTTACTCATTACAGCACTACCTTCATCAAAAGCTTTAAACGTTGGCGACGTATCATCTGTACCGTTATTACCATCATTCATATATGCACTTTTAATCAATTCTAGATCGTGTTGTGCTTTTACTATCTTCTCTTGAATAAGAACTCTAAATTCTTCTAGGTCTTTATCTGCGTATCTTACTGTGTTATCGCTTGCCATATTTTATGATTTTTTAATAAATAGTTTGGTATTTACATCATCAAACACAATTTCTATACCACTATTTAAGTTATCTACAATCTCTAATTCATTAGTTAGAGTTTCTGTCTTTATATACTCTAAATTTGTCTCTATCGCATTTTTAATATGCGTATCTTTTTGAAATTGAACACTAATTCTATCAGTCAATTCAAATCCAGAATCTTTTCGCAAGTTTTGAATTCTATTTACGAGTTCTCTTGCAATACCTTCTTTCTTCAATTCGTCAGTTAAAGTCACATCTAACGCTACTGTTAATGCTCCAGAACTTGCGACGAGCCAACCTTCAATATCTTTTGATGTAATCTCTACATCCGACTGTTCTAAAATAATACTTTTTCCATTAACTTCAACGTCTAAACTACCGTTTTGTTCGATTTTTTTGATGTCCTCTGCTCCAAAACCATTGATTAGTTGCGCAATAGCTTTCATATCTTGTCCAAAACGTGGTCCTAGAACTTTAAAATTAGGCTTAATTTGCTTCACTAATATATCACTCGCATCTTCTAAAACCTCAACCGATTTTACATTAACTTCAGACTTAATCAACTCAGCAACTGCCATAATCTCATCCTTTTGCTCTTTTGAGTCAATAGGAATCATGATTTTTTGCAATGGTTGACGTACTTTAATTTTCTCCTTAGCTCTTAACGATAATACTAATGAAGAAATTGTTTGAGCACTCTCCATTTTACGTTCTAAGCTCTTATCAATATATGATGCATCAGATTTAGGAAAATCTGATAAATGCACACTTTCAAACGCTTCTTTATTTGATACAGAGTTTAAATCCAAATACAAACGATCCATAAAGAAAGGTGCAATTGGTGCTCCTAACTTAGCAATCGTTTCCATACAAGTGTATAAAGTTTGATATGCCGAAATTTTATCGGTCTCGTAATCGCCTTTCCAAAAACGTCTTCTGCTTAAACGCACGTACCAATTACTCAAATAATCCTGAGTAAACTCTGATATTGCTCGCGCAGCTTTAGTTGGTTCGTATTCTGCATAATAATCATCTACTTTTTGAATCAATGTATGCAGTTCAGATAATACCCAACGGTCAATTTCTGGTCGCTCTTCTAAAGGTATTTCAGCTTCACTATAAGTGAATTTATCTAAATTAGTATACAACGTAAAGAATGAATAGGTGTTATATAATGTTCCGAAGAACTTACGTTTCACCTCTTCAATACCTTCGAGATCAAATTTTAAATTATCCCAAGGGTTGGCATTCATAATCATATACCAACGTGTTGCATCTGCTCCATATGCATCTAAAGTTGTAAATGGATCTGTTGCATTACCAAGGCGTTTGGACATTTTTTGTCCGTTTTTATCTAGTACTAATCCATTAGACACCACGTTTTTGTAGGCTACAGAATCAAACACCATTGTTGCAATGGCATGAAGTGTATAGAACCATCCACGAGTTTGATCAACACCTTCTGCAATAAAATCTGCAGGAAATGATTTATTATCGTCAATTAATTCTTTGTTTTCAAACGGGTAATGCCATTGTGCATAGGGCATAGAACCAGAATCAAACCAGACATCAATCAAATCGCTCTCACGTTGCATTGGTTGCCCGCTTGGTGACACTAGTACAATCTCATCAACGATGTTTTTATGTAAATCTATTTTTGCATAGTTTTCTTCGGAAAAGTTACCAACTTCAAAATCGTCAAAGATATCTTTTGCAAGTACTCCTGCAGAAACAGCTTTAGCCATTTCAGATTTTAATTCGCCTACAGAGCCAATACAGATTTCTTCAGTACCATCTTCGGTTCTCCAGATTGGTAATGGGATTCCCCAATAACGAGATCTTGATAAATTCCAATCGTTTGCGTTTGCTAACCAATTTCCAAAACGACCAGTCCCAGTTGATTCTGGTTTCCAATTGACCGTATTGTTAAGCTGTTGCATTCTACCTTTAACATCTGTCACTTTAATAAACCAAGAATCTAACGGATAGTATAAAATTGGTTTATCTGTACGCCAACAATGTGGATAGCTGTGCTTATATTTTTCAACCTTAAAGGCTTTATTTTCTTCTTTTAATTTAATGGCTAACTCAACGTCTATTGAACGTTCTGGTGCTTCACCATCATTATAATATTCGTTCTTTACATACTTACCACCAAACTCTTTCATCTCTGGTCTAAAACGACCTTGCAAGTCTACAAGTGGCACTAAGTTATCATTATCATCCATTACTAATAATGGCGGTATTTCTGGTGTCGCTTGTTTTGCTACTAATGCATCATCTGCTCCAAATGTTGGTGCTGTATGAACGATACCTGTACCATCTTCTGTCGTCACGAAATCTCCAGAAATGACTCTAAAAGCATCTTGCGGATTATCATTAGGCAACGCATATTGTAATAATTGTTCATACTTAATACCAACAAGATCTTTTCCTTTAAACTCTTTTACAACATAATACGGAATTTGTTTGTCACCAGATGTGTACTCTATTAATTCTGGTTTAGTCTCTACTTGATTAAACAATTTACCGCCAAATTGTTTTCCAACTAAAGGCTTTGCTAAAATCACATTCATGGGTTTGAACGTGTATTGATTATAAGTCTCTACTAAAACGTAATCAATTTTTGGCCCAACCGTTAATGCTGTATTACTTGGTAATGTCCAAGGCGTCGTTGTCCAAGCTAAGAAATAAATATCACCTTCGTTTTGTAAAAAATCTGGCAATGTGTTTTCTATAGCTTTAAACTGAGCAACAACAGTTGTATCTGTTACATCCTGATATGCTCCTGGCTGATTAACTTCGTGAGAACTTAATCCTGTACCCGCTTTTGGAGAATAAGGCTGTATTGTATAGCCTTTATACATTAATTTTTTAGTGTAGATTTCTTTAAGTAGCCACCATACAGTTTCCATATATTTTGGATCATAGGTCACATATGGATCATCCATATTTACCCAATACCCCATTTTTTGTGTGAGGTCATTCCAAACATCTGTGTAACGCATGACTGCTTTACGACAAGCGGCATTATAATCTTCTACAGAGATTGTTTTACCAATGTCTTCTTTAGTGATTCCTAATTCTTTTTCGACACCAAGTTCTATAGGCAAACCGTGTGTATCCCATCCAGCTTTTCGCTTTACTTGGAATCCTTTCATGGTTTTATATCTTGGAAAAATATCTTTAATAGCACGTGCTAAAACGTGGTGTACTCCAGGTAATCCATTTGCAGAAGGTGGTCCTTCAAAAAACACAAATGGCTCATTGCCTTCTCTAGTGGAAATACTTTTTTCAAAGATGTTGTTTTCCTCCCAATAGTTTAGAATTTCTTCTGCTACTTTTGGTAAGTCAAGTCCTTTATATTCAGGAAATTTAGCGCTCATGTTATCTATATTCTAGTCGAGTCGCGAAATTAAGGAATTTTGGTAAAATTATAAGTGTGTTAGGGCAAAAAAGAGAATGCAGTAATCCTAGTGAGGTTAGGTTTATTCTAATACCTTATTTAATACTGATGTATTCTATAAAAACCTATTAAAAAAATACGATCTTAAATATAATTAATAGTGCAATTAATGATAAGATTCTTTTCGTGTTTTTCATTGAATTTATGAGGGATTAGCGTTCAATAAATAAGACACTAAAAAGTTTAAAAAGTCACATTGAGTTTTAATCCTCATTCCAATCTGTACAAAAGTCATTATAGTAATTAACTAATTCTATTATTTGTGGTCGTCCAAACTCGTTATTATTAACTTTTTCTAGTAACATAGGGCAATCTGCAAAATAGGCTCTTATTTTTCTTTTAAAACCGCCATTAAGGCTAGATATAATAAAATCTGACCGTCTATTCACATACAGTTTAGTTGTGGTTGGAATTTGTATTGTAGACAATGAGAAAACATTACCAGAAACAAATGGTATAAATATTTTAGAACTAAAAGTATCTGCGTATAGTGTAACTTCTCCCTCTGTCAACACCTCTAAAAGCAAAGGATATCTTTGATCTTCCTTTTTGTACATGTATCTATACTCAACATCTTCTTCAAAGCCATGAAATGTAATCCCATAAACCATTTTGTCTGTCCAAATGTCTGCATCAATATCTTGAGAAGTTCTAAATTTAATTTTCCAATCATCTTTTATTTCTCCATAACCAAAAACTGAAGTTCCATCATTAAAATGAATTGTAGCGTCTTGAGTTTGAGAATAACTTTTAGTTATAAAAGTGAGGATGATTATAGTTATCAACTTTTTCATAAAACAAAGCTAAAAAATTTAGTATTAAAAAAGGCTGTTCTCATAATAATGAGACAGCCTTCTTACTAACTTATTTTACAAAAAAATTAATTAATAATAATCTTTTTGGTTTTAACTGTTGCATCGGTCTTTAAGTATACAACATAAGCTCCTGTTGTTAGATTCGAAACTTCAAGTCCGTTATTTAAAGTTTGAGCTTCTACTTGATTAAACTCTTGAATGGTTTGACCTAGCATATTAATAACCATAACTTGTTTTACATCGGTTTGAAGACCTTTTACAAACAACTTATTAGTGTCACTATTAAAATAAATAAGATTATACTCGTAATCGTTTTCTTGAGTAGACAATGCTTCTCCTGGATTAAAAACAATTTCAAATCTATTATTGAATGTTCCCATTTCAGAAGAAAACTCATACCCTTGATCATTTTTCAAGTCAAAAGTTTCGCCAGTAAAATTATCTTTCAAATACACGCCTTGATCGTCATCAAAATTCACAAGATCTGTTATTTTTATTTCGTAATTATGAGTTCCAGATGTTTTAATAGATAATGGAACTACCTTATCATCTGTAATATTACTATAAGCTTGAATAAGCATTAATTTATCTTCTAAAATAAGACTCATATCATCACTCCCTGCACCAGAGTTTTCTGCTTCGTAACCATAATCATAATCGTCTGTAGTGAAATTACTAAAGGCTAATAATAACTCGCGTCTTGCTTCTGGTCCATCTACCGAATTAAACTCTAAGCGTATTTTTTGCATGCTGTTTTCTTCGGAATCCGCATCATTTTCTGAATCATTACCAGTTCTAAGAAATGCTGATCCTAAATCTGAATCCATATTATCGGCATCTGCTTCTTTTATGAAGACACGTTGACTGTTGTTAAAGATGACGTTTCCGCTAGCAACGATTTCAGTATTGAAACCTTGACCAACTGGAAGATATCTTGTAGGTAATTTTGTACCATCCTCAGTACCACTGTTTCCTCCTTCTAATCCAATAAATTGAGATGCTCTAACTGAACCACTAAGGTTTACTGTAGCATAACCACCATTGTAATCATCTAAAAAATGTGATGTCCCACTCCATTGTTGCCAAAGTTGAATTGAACCATCAATAACTGTTGAATTATCAAGAATAAACCTGTGAAGATCAATTGCAGAAGGATATGGATTACCTAATAAGTAATCTGTTTTAGAGACTGCAGGCACAGATCCGTTTCCACCTGTATCAATACCATTAACGAGAATAGTACCATTATTTGGTTTTCCTTCAAATATATATTGTTGCTCACTGCCTGAATTTCCAGTTCCTTTTTGAGTGTAACCAACACCTGGCTGAAGAGTCGTGTTTTCGTCTATTGCAGCATAATCAAGATAGGTAACACCATTTTGGTACACATACATCCATCTTGAGCTTACTTTACCAACTTCATCATGTGCATTAGTAAACTGAACGTTTGCTCCATTTCCTTGTTTAAGCATGCTTATTTGGTAACTGGTATTATTTGCATTATTAAAGTTAGTGTTATTATCAGCCAATGTAGTTGCACTTGTGACTCCAACTGGAGACGCCCAATAATTATACCAATAGACACTTGAATTTCCTTCTTGTCGTCGTAATATTTTTCCTTGAGAAGAGGTTACTAAATCACTATTTTCTCCTTGTATTAATTGTGAGTCGCTACTAAGATCTAATGTTCCATTAAGTTCTAAATACCAAGAATTATCTATTTTATAATCTCCACTAATAGTCAATTTCTCATTTAGATCAATAAACAAACCTAAGTTCGTATGCGAATTTGTAGATGTTACTTCATTTTTAATTTGAACAATACTCCAGTCTTTATTAGTCACTTCACTTTCAATATCCCAAACATTACCATGTAACCATGTATTTTCAATACTCCAGTCTCCATCAGCACTTGTTTGAAAAGGCATTGGAGCAGTTTGCGATTGAATTGAGTTAATGTTAGTAACCTTAAGTGTTCTTGAATATTGTGAGTAATCGTTTAGATCGTTTCCTCTTACTTCTGACATAGGGTAATATGCCAAAAGATTTGCCCATAAAACGTTATTAGAATTTGAAAACTCTATAATATCTTTATCAATTATTGTTCCTCTGACGTTTCCAGAGTTATTAGTAATCTCCTGAAAGACCATCTGTTGTATTTGGTTTGCAGATAAAGCTTTGTTAAAAACTCTTACCTCATCTAACTCACCATTAAAATACTCCTTATTATTTATGTTACTTGAACGTCTCCCAATTTCAAACGCACCATTGCTAGCAGTAGTTACTTCAATATTTGCTCCTGCTGTAGCTGCAGTTCCTGGATTGAAACCTACAAGTTCACCATCAATGTATAATTCATTACGACCTGTTGTTGAAGTAAATACTCCAGTTACATGATGCCATTCTTCAGTATTTATTGGAGAGCTTATAATTGAACGTGATGTATTTCCTACTGTTTTTGTTAAGAACCCAATAGTATTTCCATTCTCAACAAATAATCTACAGCTTACGTCTTCTCCAGCTATGGTCATAGTTCCTGTAGCTGAATTATCTATTTTTATCCAAGCCATAATAGTCACTTGATCTAAATCATCGAGAAAGCCATCAACGGTTAAATAATCATCTAAACCATCAAACTCTAATTGTGCTGTTGTTGGTGGATTTGCATCAAACAAATCACGATAATCCACATCACCTCCAATTAACAAATCACTATCTGCATCTGGTAAAGTTGCTGGATTAGTAATATCTTCATTTACATCGTGTGTTGCGTCATTAATACCGTTAGTTTCAAAATTATCATCTAAACCATCAGCATCAGTATCTGTTCCTGAAAGGGTGTTTCCCATTCCGTTTTCTGAAATATCTGGTGTTCCATCATTATCAGAATCTGGATCAATGTAATCTGGAATACCATCGCCATCTGTATCTTGAGGAGTTATACCTGCAGTATAATTAAGATCTACACCTGTCGTTGAAAAACTTCCAGAAGGTTGAATGTAACCAGTAGTTGACTGTGCTTCTACATTGTCTGGGATACCATCATTGTCACTATCAATGTCCTTGTAATTTGGAATACCATCATTATCTGCATCACTAAAAGTAATTTGAGGATCTGTAAAATTATTTACACAAGAAAATTCTAAACTAAAATATCTTACCACATTACTAATATTTGTTCTAGCAAGAATTCCCATTTGAAATGTTAGACTTGAGGTATTAAAGTAACGTGCTTTTACATTAATTGTAGAAAACGCATTTGATGTTCCTTGGTAATTGGTAAACCCAGAAGTTGCAATCAAAAAATTACCCTCTTGAGTGATCGTCACATCTGTAGGATTATCTATGACATAACTGTAAGGTGTAGGTATTTTAATACGTTCGCCCTTTTGGTTGTCTCCGTCAATATCATTAAGGTTCATAAAAAATTCAGGCACAACAACCGATGTTGTAGTTCCTGCTGCAACGAATTGAAGGTTGTATTCTATATAGCCTTCTTGACCTGTAGTTAAACTTCCTGACCTTACACCTGGCTTTAAAAAATTAACCTGTCCTGAATTATTATCGTCCAATAAATCACAAGTTGCATTAACACGAGCATTTATTGTTAAAATACCATCTATTCCAGGGCCAACATTTGTAAATCTAAACACTTCACCATCTAACAATGTACTTATGTTCCCGTCTCCCGAAATTTCTGTAGGCGAATTACTAAAATTAAAATCTTCCTCGCTACCACATTCATTGGTAGTTACTGTAGAACTCCCTTTTTCGTCATTATCAAGAATACCATCGTTATCAGCATCTTGATCCATGCTATCAACAATAGTATCTCCATCTGTATCTTGAGCAGACACAGAATATTGAATACAAAAAAATGAGATAAGTAGTAATAAAAAACGTAGGTTAATCTTCATAACAAAAGGATTAATTAAAATTTGGATAAGCTTAATCAATAGATTTTAGAGGGGCATCCATTAAATAATATATCAAACTAACTATTAGTGTGACAACTATTTAATACAAATTTACTCATTAGTTAGATAGACTACTATACCTACTAATATCAAATTAGATAAAGTGATTAAGAAATCAGTTAAATGGTGATTTTAAAAAAATGAAATACTGAAATCAACGATTAATAACATTCCTATTTTATGTTTTTTCGCACAACTCAACTCAAAGCATAAGCTACTTTAAATTAATCGTTAAAAATTTAAGAGTGATAACCTCTTCAAAATCACGTTTTGTCTTAAAAACAAAAGGCTGTTCTATAAATTATAGAACAGCCTTTTTATCTTTTTTTGAATTAAATCTAATTGATAATAATCTTTTTAGTTTTCACGCTTGTATCCGTCTTTAAATACACAACGTAAGTTCCTGTTGCGAGATTTGAAATTTGTAATCCATTATCTAAAGTTTGAGCTTGTACTTGAGTAAAACCCTGTACTGTTTGACCTAACATATTTATAACCATAACTTGTTTTGCATCGCTTTGAAGGCCTTTTACAAACAATTTATTAGTCTCATTTTGAAAATATATTAAGTTATACTCATAATCTGCATCATTTGTTGATAGTGATTCTTCTTGTTCTTGAAATACAACCTCAAAACGGCTTGCGAATTCTCCTTCTTCCGAAGAAAATTCATAATGCTGATCTGTTCTTAAATCAAAATAATAGCCTGTTAAATTATCTTTTAAGTAAATCTCTTGATCTGCTTCTATATTTTCTAATTGAGTAAGTTCTATTCTATAATTATAACTTCCAGAAGCTTTAAAATTTAGTGGTACAGATTTATCTGAAGTTATTGAGCTATATGCTTGAATCATCATGTTTTGATCATCTAAAACCAGATTAAGATCATCATCATTTTCATCAATATTTTTAGCATCATAACCATAGTCATAATCGTCTGTAGTAAAATTACTAAATCCTAAAAGCAATTCTCTCTTTGTTGCAGGTCCATCTACAGCATTAAATTCTAATCGAATTTTTTGCATAAACGTCTCTTCTTCTTCTTCATCCTGAGAAGCACTATTTTTATCTTTAGATGTATGATCTGTTTTAAAAAACACTGAGCCATTAGTATATGAACCGTTAGCATCTGTCTCTTTGATAAATACACGTTGGCTATTTTTAAATACTATGGTTCCATTATTAACAATTTCTGTCATGAATCCTTGACCTACTGGTAAATATTTTGTTGGTGTTTTTGTGCCATCTTGATTTCCATTATTCGCACCTTCAATGCCAACAAACTGATATGCTCTAACTGATCCTGTTTTATTGACTTGCGCATAACCTCCATCATATAAATCTAGATTATGAGAAGTCCCACTCCATTGTTGCCATAGTTGGATTGTGCCATCAATAACTCCTGCATTATCATCAATAAACTTATGTAAATCTATTGCAGATGCATAAGGATTTCCTAATAAGTAATCTGTTTTTGATACTGCTGGAACAGATCCACTACCGCCTGTATCTGTAACATTTATTGCAATTGTACCATTATTAGGCTTTCCTTCAAATAGGTATTGTTGTTCAGAACCAACTCCTGTTCCTTTTTGAGTATATCCTACTCCAGGGTGAATAGGCGAATTAATTGCAAGGGCTGCATAATCCCAATACTCAACTCCGTTTTTGTAAGTATACAACCATCGTGTACTTACTTTACCAGTTTCATGATGCGCATTTGTAAACTGAAATGTGCCACCATCGCCTTTTTTGAGCATATTAATTCTATAATCTGTATTGTTTGCGTTATTTGTTGACGTATTATTATCTGAAAGACTTGTTGC
>CAJQOA010000139.1 GCA_905479815.1 uncultured Psychroserpens sp. | reverse complement strand
CAAACAGTTTTTAAATATCCAAAAGCAGGTGAAACTAACTCTAATGTATCATTGCATATCTACGATTTAGCAAAAAACAATGCGCAAGAAGTAAAACTTAATAAGGCGTATAGTGATTTTTATATTCCTAGAATTAAGTGGACAAATGATGCTAACGTATTGAGTGCTCAATACACCAACAGACATCAAAATGAGCTTGATTTATGGATGATTAATGCGGAAACGTTAAGTGGAAACTTAGTTTTAGCGGAAACAGATAAAGCGTATATAGATGTCACTTTTAATTTGACATTCTTAAAAGATGATAGCTTTATTTGGACAAGTGAGAAAGGTGGATTCAATCATATTTATCATTACGATAAAAACGGAGGGCTCATAAATCAAGTTACTAAAGGCAAATGGGAAGTGACCAATTATTATGGATACAACCAAAAAACAAAACGAATCTTTTATCAATCTACAGAAGACGGTTCAATCAATAGAAGTATTTATTCTATTGGTCTTAACGGAAAAAAGAAACAACGTTTAACTAAAAATACAGGAACAAACGCTGCATCATTTAGTGCAGACTTCACTTACTTTATCAATACATTCTCAAGTGCTACTAATCCTCCAGAATACACATTGAACAATTCTAAGACTGGGAACTTGGTAAAAAGTATCAAAGACAACGATAAATTAGCACAGAAATTATCACAATATAAAACGTCTGCTAAAGAGTTTAGTACCATTAACGTTAATGGTAATGATTTAAATATGTGGACGATTAAGCCAGCAGATTTTGATGAGAACAAAATCTATCCGTTGTTTATGTATCAATACTCTGGTCCAGGATCACAACAAGTAGCTAACCGTTGGAATGGCGCCAATGATTATTGGTATCAGCATCTAGCGCAACAAGGTTATATTGTTACTTGTGTTGATGGTAGAGGTACTGGTTTTAAAGGTGCAGATTTTAAGAAAGTCACACAAAACGAATTAGGAAAATACGAAGTAGAAGACCAAATAGAGGCAGCAAAACAACTAGCGAAATTATCATATATAGATGAAGATAATATTGGTATTTGGGGTTGGAGTTATGGTGGCTTTATGAGTAGTAATGCATTGTTCAAAGGGAATGATACGTTTTCTATGGCAATAGCTGTAGCGCCTGTGACAAGTTGGAGATTTTATGATTCAATATATACAGAACGTTATATGATGACACCTCAAGAGAATGCATCTGGTTATGATGAGAGCTCTCCAATTAACCATGTAGATAAGCTAAAAGGTGATTTTTTATTGATTCATGGCACTGGGGATGATAACGTGCATGTTCAAAACACAATGCGCATGGTAGAGGCCTTAATTCAAGCAGATAAACAATTTGAATGGATGATCTATCCAGATAAAAATCATGGTATCTATGGAGGAAATACAAGATTACACCTCTATAAGAAAATGACAAACTTCATTCATGATAATTTAGGTGAGAATAGAGATATGAAGAAGGAATCTAAGAAAGAAGACGTCAAAGTCAAAGGATAAAATAACTAACTAATTATAATTTTATGTCAACAGCAGCTTTAAAACCACATCAAAAAGAACTCTTTGGTCATCCAGTAGGTCTTTATGTATTATTCTTCACAGAAATGTGGGAGCGTTTTTCTTATTATGGAATGCGTGCTTTATTAGTTATTTATATGATAGCAGAAGCATCTCATGCAGATGGACCAGGTCTAGGCTGGACAAAACTTGAAGCCTATCAATTATATGGTTGGTATGTGATGTTAGTATATGTTATCTCGATACCAGGAGGTATATTAGCAGATAAGGTTTTAGGTCAAAGGCGAACAGTTATGCTTGGAGCAGTTATACTAGTCTTAGGACACGGAACACTCGCCATAGAAGCCGATTGGGCTTTCTTTGTTGGATTAGGATTAATTATTCTAGGAGTTGGTTGTTTAAAACCAAATATTTCAACTATGGTTGGAGGTCTTTATAAAAAAGGAGATATTAGACGTGATAAAGGGTTTAGTATATTTTATATAGGAATTAATTTAGGGTCGCTTTTAGCAACATCTGTAATTGGTCTCGTCGTTGCAAAATGGGGATGGCACGCAGGATTTGGATTAGCAGGTATTGCGATGCTTTTTGGTTTGATGGTTTATATTTACGGTCAAAAATATATTAAGCATGTAGGAAATAAACCTACAGCAGAAGAGAAAAGAAGTGATGTTTCAATAGTTAAATTGTTCTCTAATATTTTTAAATCTCCAACACAACTAGTTATATTTATTGTGTTGATAGCACTTTCATTGTATGCAGGATTTACGTTTGAAGGTGTTGATCATTGGGGATATGGAGCGTTATTTATTTTTCTATCTTTTGTGGTTGGTTTATTGATGATGATTTATAAAAACTTAGAGAGTAATGTGTTGAAAGATCGTTTTCTAGTATTATTACTTTCCTTTTTATTAGTCATTGTTTTTTGGGGTGCATTCGAACAAGCGGGAGGATTAATGAGCGTATATACTGAAACCAAAACAGACAGAATGTTATTTGGATATCTTATCCCAACACCAATGTTTCAAGGATTAAATGCTGGTTTTATTATTCTACTTGCCGTTTGGGTTGCAAATATTTGGGCAAAACGTAAATTAAAAAATAAAGAAGCATCCTCATTATTTAAAATGGCTACAGGAACAATAATTATGGGACTAGGTTTTGTGTTCATGATTTTAGCTGTAAGAGAATATGATGCTAATGGAAGTTCTGGAATGCAATGGTTAGTATTGGCCTATTTGTTTCATACAATTGGAGAGTTATGCTCTTCACCTGTATCTTTATCTTTCGTAACCAAATTAGCACCTGTTAAGTATGCATCTTTAATGATGGGATTATATTTTGCAGCTACTGGTCTTGGTGGAAAGGTTGCAGGGATTTTAGGTGAAAAATCTGAAAGTTTTGGGGAATATACCATTTTCACAGGCATAGTAATTTTTACAGTAGTCTTTGGTTTATTAGTTATTTTACTTTTAAAACCATTAAAGCGCTTAACACATGGAGCAGAAGATAATGAGCGTATGATGCATAATGATGAGACTGAAGGTTTCGAACTTGCAGATCCAGACATTAATAACTAACATTTAATATAAAAAACCCTAGCAAAATTATTATTGCTAGGGTTTCTCTTTTCTAACTAAATATACTTCACATGAATACTGACATCGAAAATCTATTTAAGGATAAAGTTATTGGGCACCCAGCAGGATTGTTCGTTATATTTTTCACAGAAATGTGGGAACGTTTTTCTTTCTACGGAATGCGAATTTTACTTATCTTATTTCTAACGGCACCATTAGTTGATAGTAATGCAGGTTGGGGATGGACTAGCGAAAACGCCTTATCTCTCATTGGTACTTATGGTTCGTTGCTATACCTCACGCCAATTCTTGGTGGCTGGATTGCAGATAATTATACTGGGTATAGAGTGGCTGTTGTTATAGGTTGCTTACTTATGACTTTGGGGCATGCAGCCATGGCTTTGGAGACGACGACTACATTTTACTTAGGTTTAGGTCTATTAATTATAGGTACTGGTTTCTTTAAGCCAAATATGACATCAATGATATCTGACATGTATAAAGGTAAAGAGTCTAAAAAAGATGGCGCCTATACTATTTATTATATGGGTGTAAACGCAGGTGCTTTCTTCGGAATGATGCTATGCGGTTATTTAGCAGAAAATTATGGTTGGAGTTATGGATTTGGACTAGCAGGTATTTTTATGATGTTAGGTTTGATACAATTTTGGTTAGCTAAAAATCTTTTTGGAAGTATTGGTGGAAAACCTTCTGGTGTATATGAAGTAGAATTACCTCAAAATATTAATGAGGAAAGCCCAAAAGAGCATAATGAAGATATCGCTCAAACTGAAAAACTGAATCCGTTTACATTGTTTGATAAGATTTTAATAGTATTGTCTTCTGTTGGTGGTTTGTTATACTTGTTTAATGATCCGTTAGAAAAGATTGAGAACACCAATTTGCTCCCTTTTACGGTCGGAGATATGAGTGGTTCTAATGTTGTCGTTCTAACAGCATTAATTTTATTTCTAATATTATTGGTCACTAGAATATCTCGTTATATGCCAATCGTGAGAGACCGTATCATTGCCGTTTCTATTTTTGGTGTGTTTACAGTATTCTTCTTTGCTTTTTTCGAGCAAGCGTTAGGATCAATGACCTTGTTTGCTAGAGATTATACAGATAGGAGTTTAGTAGGTAACTCTGCAATGATATTTAAAATTGTAGACCTGTTATTAACTACCGTTCCTTTGGTTATTATTACTTGGGTTCTGATTCTTTTATCTAAGAAAACATATAAGAAAATAGGGATGTCTAATGTCGTTCTTGCTATTGCTTTTGTTGGTTTATGGGTTTTAGTGATTTTTAGATTGATAGATAAATTTTCTCAAGACGGAAATGAAGTTGATGCGTCATGGTTTGGAATTCTTAATTCTTTCTTTATCATAACATTAGCGCCATTATTCTCAAAATGGTGGGAAAGTAAATACAATCCAAGTGCAGCAATGAAATATGGTATTGGTCTAGTTTTATTAGGTCTTGGTTTTGCATTCTTATCTTATGGAACTGGAGATGTGCCTCAGGGTGCAAAAACAGCGTCTGTGAGCATGATATTCTTAATTATGGCTTTCTTGTTTCATACTATGGGAGAATTATGTATCTCTCCAGTAGGTTTGTCATACTTGAGTAAGCTAGTTCCTGGTCGTATGATTGGTTTCATGTTTGGAATTTGGTACTTGGCTATCGCTATTGGTCAAAAAGCTGCAGGTAAAATGGGAGGAATGATTGATTCTATAAGTGAACAGTATTCTATAAGTACTTTCTTTTTAATATTTACACTTGTTCCAATTGGTGTTGGTGTTATTTCAGTAATACTAAATCCGTTGTTGAAAAAACTAATGCATGGTGTACGATAATCGAGTAAAATCGTTAAAATAACCTAAAATGCTCCATGATTGGAGCATTTTTTGTAAGTTCGGAACAACTTTTGCAACTGATAAAATTATGAAGAGAATACTATTAATATTTGCAATCGCCTTGATGTCATCAAGTGCAGCAGTAGCGCAATCACTAGAAATTAACTGGGTGACTTTTGAAGAAGCATTAGAACTTCAGAAGAAAAATCCTAAGAAAATTATGATGGATGTGTATACCAATTGGTGCGGGCCATGTAAAATGCTTGACAAGAATACCTTTCATAATAAGGATGTCGTAGAATACGTAAACAAGAATTTCTATGCTGTAAAGTTTAATGCTGAAGGTAATTCTGTTGTAACCTATAAAGACGCTGAGTTTAAAAACCCAGGGTATAAAGAAGAACTTAAAAATCGAAGAAATGGTGTGCACCAATTGTCACGTCATTTAGGAGTTAGGGCTTATCCAACTATCGTTTATTTTGATGAAGAAGGAAGTGTGATTCAACCAATTAGCGGTTATATGAAGCCACAACAGTTAGAATTGTATTTAAAATTATTTCAGTCTAACGACTATAAGGATATTACAACTCAAGATCAATTTAATACCTACTATAAAGCATTTAAAGCTGAGTTTCAAGAATAGTAACATTACTTAATTATAAAAGCTCCCTTTTCCCTAGTATGGTGAAAAGGGAGCTTTCTTTTTAGACACGTTTGTTTCCAACGATTAACATAAGATGTATAATTACTGCCATCTGCAATAATGTGTTTTGGATTTATAGAATCAATAACACGATCCATATTTATCTTTGGCGAATTGCGAAGTAATACATAATCAGGCTCAAAACTCTTTACATTATAAACGCCTAAACTATCAATAACCAATATCGTTTTATTTTGAAACTGATATACAGATTGTAATGTGTCTAAGGTGTTTGAAGTGATAAAATTTCCGACGCTATAATTTGCAATTACCCTGTCTTTAGATAAGGCTATACTATCAAAATTGTGTGATATTCTTAATTCTGAATTTACTTTATGTAAGATCAAACTATAGCGACTTTTATGAAGTATGATGAAAGCTTCATTGTTATTAAATGCTGAATGGATATAAACGCCCTGAACGGTAAGTACTGAGATTAAGAAAAAAACGATTCGTTTGAAATCTCGCACTTTGAATAAGAATACAGAAGTGATGATTAGACCATAAAAAGCTAAAACATGTTGAATGTCAAACGAAATGTTTTTCAAAACAAATAGTTCTTGATTTGAAACCCATTCAACGATGTCATTCATTATCCTAATAATTATTCCGTAAAGATTCGCAAGAAATTGAGGTAGACTATCAAATAATGAAAGTATAATGACTAAAATTCCAAATCCTAAAATGAGTCCTAGAAATGGAATTATTGCTAAGTTGGAGATGAAAAACAAACTAGGAAATTGATGAAAATAATATAAGCTAATGGGAACAACTCCAAACTGTGCCGCTATAGTCACAGTTAGTATTTGCCAAAAATAATCGATGACTTTCCATTTTGGTTGCCAAATCTTATATAATAACGGTTGTATACTTACAATAGAAATAACTGCCAAATAGCTCATTTGAAAGCCAACATCAAATAAAAATAAAGGTTTGCATAATAGAAGAATGAATATTGAAATCGCTAATGTGTTATAAATATTAGTAGCTCGTTTCCAATGCAATGCAATAGCCACAATACTAAACATAGTTACCGCTCTTGTGACCGAAGCAGATAATCCTGCAATAAGCGCAAATGACCATAATAATGTAATTAGTATGATGACTTTAATTAATTTCCCTTTTTTAAAACGTTCAATTGGTTTTAATAGATGAGATAGAATTAGTAAAATAATACCAACGTGTAAGCCAGAAACTGCTAGTATGTGAATGGCTCCAGCATTGACATAGCTTTCTTGTATGTCTAGACTTAGATCTTGACGCTGCCCAAGTAATAGCGCGTTGATAATAGATAACTCTTCAGGTTTAAAACTGTAATGTTTTAGCTTAATATTTATTGTCTGTCTTAGTTGGTCTGCTAAACCATATATAGTTGTTTGAGGTCTTTTAAGTTTTAAAACCGAATGATTCTTAATGCTTATTTGATGATAGATGTATTGTTTTTTGAGATAGGACTTATAATCAAATTGATTTGGATTTAGAGGAAATGGTACAGACTTGAAACTTGTATGTGCTATTAGTTCGTCGTCTATATTGTATGTAGCGTTTAAGCTATCTTTTGAAATATTTAAAAGGCACTTTCCTATAACAGATTGATTATCTATCTCGATGAGATTAACTACATATTTATCATAATATATGGAAGGCTTGAGGCGTTCGTGAATTTTAAAACTGATTAGTTTCGGTTGATTGCCTTCAGTGTCAGCACTATTAGTATAGTGATTCTCAAAGTTCAGTTGATTATGGGTTTGATAAGTGAATGCTCCTAAGCAAATCATTAATGTATATGTAATACAGCCAAACCATATAGTTTTGTTAAGCATCTTATTAGCAACATAAGAACTTATGCCAAGTGCAAAAAGAAGCATTGGTGTAGTATAGATAAAAAGACAGAGAGGTACAGTTATGTAGTGACTAAGAGCAATGCCAACAATGAGACAAAGCGTTAGTCTAATTATAATAGAATTAAGAGGTTTCATATTCTAAATATAGTAAATAATCTATATTTAGAGTAAATAATCTATAAATGTAAAGAGTTATAAAACTCGTCTCGCTTGAACATAAGCTTGGTACCAATATCTTTCGGCTAGATTTGATATCATAACGCCTCTGCTAGACGACGCATGAATAAACTCTACATGACCGGGTCTACTAGATGTCACAATCCCAACGTGATTAACTTTTCGGTTATTTTTTTTAGTAGCAAAAAACAGTAAATCACCTTCTTTTACTTCTTTAACGTCAATCCAATCGCCACGTTTTGATAAATCGGCTGTTGTTCTAGGTAATAAAATATCTTCTTTTTTAAATGCTGTGACTATAAGACCAGAACAGTCCATGCCTTTTTTTGTAGTACCACCATATTTATAGCGAGTTCCTTCAAAAGATTTTGCATGTTTAATTATGTTTACAACTGTTTTTGATGTTGCAGCAGTAGGTGATGAGTTGCGCTTTTTTGAAGTCTTTGTTGTTTTTGATTTTTTGGTAACAACACGTTTCGAAGAGTTGCAACTGGCAAAACAAATGCTTAAAATAAGTATGAGGATAATTTTTTTCATGTAGCTATTGGGCAAGTGAAGCCCAAAAATAGAGATTACAGATAGGTTAGTCTATGTATAACATTTACGTTATTAACAATCTTATTTACAACTTGTGATTATTACTTCCATTTTTTTGTATATTCAAGTATAAATTAAAAATACTTATGATTTATTTTGCTTTAAATGCTGGTGGCTATTATCCGTGGACTTATGGAGCAATATCAATTTATGATGTATTGGTAATGCTAGGAGTTATTGTATTCTTTTTGATTATCAATAAGATGTTTAATAAACAGCCTTTGAAATTTTCAGTTGACGAAAACTTAGAACTTGAGCAGTATACCTTTGGGTTTGAAGATACACATGTTAACATGAAAAAGAGATCTCTACCAATAAGAGTATTGGTAAGTATTATATCAGCGTTATTAATTATTACACCTCTAAGTGAGCTTTTGGGGCAGATGAGTTATAATTACACTTATTTTTGGATATTCTCATAAATCAATTTAGCAGTCTTTTCACTAGCACCTTTACCGCCTAATTTTTTCTCCAAGTCATAATAGTCATTAAAGAGTTTGTCTCGTATATCGCCATCTAAGATTTGAGTCAATTCCTTTTTAAGTCGTTTGGTGTTTAAATCACCTTGAATTAACTCTGTCACAACTTCTCGATCCATGATGAGGTTGACAAGTGAGATGTATTTTAATGTAATGATTCGTTTTGCTATCTGGTATGAAATGGCATTGGCTTTATAGCAGACAACTTGTGGTACTTTAAAAAGTGCGGTTTCTAAAGTTGCAGTTCCTGAAGTGACTAGAGCTGCAGTTGAGACGCTTAATAAGTCATATGTTTTATTAGAAATAAAGGCAACATTATCTTGTTTTATAAATGGTTTATAGAACTCATAATCTTGACTAGGAGCACCTGCAATCACAAATTGGTAATCTGTAAAATCATTAACTAAACTCAGCATGACACCTAGCATTTTTGTGATTTCTTGTTTTCGACTTCCAGGTAGTAATGCTATTATTGGTTTGTTGGATAACTCATAGTCTTCTCTAAATTTGTTGGGATTGACTTGAGTTCTATCTGCAATAGCATCTATTAATGGATGGCCAACAAAATGAACATCATAATTGTACTTATCATAAAATTCTTTCTCAAACGGAAGAATCACATACATAGCATCTACATCCTGTTTGATTTTTTCAACACGACCAGCTCTTGAGGCCCAAACTTGGGGAGAAATATAATAATGCGTTTTAAATTTTAGTGCTTTTGCCCATTTGGCTATGCGTAAGTTAAATCCCGAATTATCTATGAAAATAATAACGTCTGGTTGAAATTTTTCAATATCAGACTTACAAAACTTTATAAGTCCGAGAATTTTCCGAAGATTAAAAACAACTTCAGCAAACCCCATAAACTGACGTTCTTTATAGTGCTTAACTAAAGTGCCACCAACAGCTTGCATCAAATCACCTCCCCAAAATCTAATATCTGCATCAACATCTTGTTGAAATAATGCTTTCATTAGATTGGATGCATGAAGGTCTCCAGAGGCTTCGCCAGCTATGATGTAATATTTCATGTGTATATATTATTGTTTTGGTATGCTCGTTTTACATTAAATGAACCTAATAATTAACGTTGATATGGCTACAATTACGGTTGCAATGAGTACACCTTTAGCTCTAGAATCTTGTTCAGTTTGTATGAATAGGAAAAAGGCGGCAAGATTTAATATGGCTCCCATACTCATCAATTTAGTAAAAACGCCTTGATTAAGTGCAATTTGAAGCGAATCGTTCAAAGAGTTCCCTTTTCCAAAGAATAAAAGAACCAATAGAAGTCCTACAATACTGCAAATTAATCCAATAACAATACCAATAATTATATTTTTATTTTTAGTCAAAATCCCATGTGTTTAAGTTTTGAATACTATGATGAGCCGTTAAATCAAATTGAACAGGCACAACAGATACGTACCCATTTGCCAAAGCCCATTCATCTGTGTCTTCACCTTTGTCCAAATTTACAAATTTACCAGTAAGCCAGTAGTAATTTTTACCATAAGGGTTTTGACGTTTGTCAAATTCTTCTTCCCAATTTGCTTTAGCTTGTCTACAAATTTTTATGCCTTTAATCTCTTTTTTCTCTAGGTTGGGGAAGTTGACATTTAAAACGGTTCCGCTATCAAGACCATGTTTTAAAACATTCTCGGCAATGGTTTTGACATAAGATTTGCAATGTTCAAAATTTGCACTCCAATTATAATCACATAATGAAAACCCAATTGCAGGAATACCTTCAACGCCAGCTTCTATTGCTGCGCTCATCGTACCTGAGTAAATAACATTTATTGAGGAGTTAGATCCATGGTTTATGCCAGAGACACATAAGTCTGGACGTCTGTCTAAAATTTGTTTAACACCAAGTTTTACGCAATCTGCAGGAGTACCAGAACAACTATATTCTTCTTGATTACCTTTGTCTATAGTTACTTTTTCAAAATGAAGTGTAGAATTTATAGTAATAGCATGTCCCATGCCGCTTTGTGGACTATCTGGTGCAACAACAACGACATCTCCAATCGTGTTCATGACTTCAATTAAAGCTCTAATTCCTGGAGCTGTTATTCCGTCATCATTGGTGATTAAAATAAGTGGCTTTTTGGACATAAAAAGTAATTGTTTTATATAAATTATTTACTACTGCTAAAATACATAAAGACGCTTGAAATTCCTATAATTATAGGTTTAACAAAAATTTATTAGCTTCTCGTTTTATTGGCATGGTTTTTTCTTTTACTTTAGTAGAAATTATGTAAATAATCTACATGTTCTGTTAACCTGAAATTATATTATGGTTAATATAATTTACATTTAAAAATATGATTCATATGATGAAGAGGAATTATAAACTGTCGCTATTAGTATTGCTATTAGCTTTTGCCTCATGCAGTTTTACGACGAAGAAATTTCAAGACCCAAATAAAGATAAATTATTAATTCAGTTAATTACTTATGTTTTAGAACAAGGGCATTTTAGTCCACAAGATATTAATGATGAGTTTTCAGAAGAGGTGTTTACAGATTATCTAGAGCAACTAGATCCTTTTAAACGATACTTCTACGCTTCAGATATTAAAGAGTTTGAAGCCTTTGAAAATCAGTTAGATGATCAAATCAAAGCCTATGATCTCTCGTTTTTTAATATAACGCACGAGCGTTTGTTGAAGCGAATTTCTGAATCTAAAGAATTATACAAAGAGGTGCTCTCTGAGTCTTTTGACTTCTCAGTAGCTGAAGATTTTTCTACAGACTATGAGAAACTAGAATATGTGAATTCTAAAAAAGAAATGAAAGAACGTTGGAGACAACAGCTTAAATTTTCAACGATTGCCAATTATGATGACTTATTGACTGATCAAGAATTTGCAAAGAAGAATGACGTTGCTGCTGAAGGAATGAGTGATGCTGCTTGGGAGAAATTGCACAAAGAAAACACTGAAATAATAAATAAATCTAATAAAGAATTAGAAGTAGATGCTAGGGAAGCGACGCAAAGATCTTTAGATGAGCTCTATGATTTTATAGATGATAGACAGCGTAAAGATTGGTTTGCAGTCTATATTAACGCTATTGTAGAGGAGTTTGATCCTCATACATTCTATTTTGCACCAGAGGATAAAGATCGTTTTGATGTTGCAATGTCAGGGAATTTTGAAGGTATTGGAGCAAGACTTTCGAAAAAAATGGATGCTACTATGGTTAACGAAATTATAAGTGGTGGTCCAGCTTGGAGGCAGAATGAATTAGAAGTTGGCGATCAAATAATGAAAGTGCGTCAAGAAGATGAAGAGGAAGGTGTCAACATTGTAGGAATGCGTTTAGATGATGCCATCAAGTTTATAAAAGGCCCAAAAGGAACTAATGTAACACTAACTCTTAAAAAAGTAGATGGAACAATTGAAGACATAACAATCAAAAGAGATATAGTAGAATTAGAAGAAACGTATGCTAAGTCTTCTACAGTAATTAAAGATGACAAGAAGTATGGAGTTATAAACTTGCCAAAGTTTTATGTAGATTTCGAAGATTATAATAAGCGTAATGCAGCTTCAGATATTAAATTAGAACTTGAACGTTTAAAGGCAGAAGGCGTAGAAGGTATTGTTCTAGATTTGAGAAATAATGGTGGAGGATCCTTACAAACCGTTGTAGATATGGGTGGGCTATTTATTGATGAAGGTCCAATTGTACAAGTGAAAACTGCTGGAGAACCAAAAGAGATTTTAAAGGATAGAGATGAATCTATTGTTTGGGATGGACCATTAGTGATTTTAGTTAATGAGTTATCGGCCTCAGCTTCTGAGATTTTAGCAGCAGCAATGCAAGATTATAAAAGAGCTATTGTTATTGGTAGTAAGCAAACTTATGGAAAAGGAACAGTGCAAAACGTACTTGACTTAAACCGTATGGTAAGACAAAATAGTGAAGGAGATATGGGAGCTTTAAAGTTCACAACTCAAAAATTCTATAGAATTAATGGTGGATCAACACAGTTAGAAGGTGTGAAAAGTGATGTCGTTGTTCCAGACCGTTATAGTTATATTGATATTGGTGAAAAAGACCAAGAAAACCCACTAGCATGGGATAAAATACAACCAGCTGAGTACAAAGTTTGGGGTAGTTATTACGATTATGATACAACTATCGCAAATAGTAAAAAACGTATGGCGACTAACGAGCAGTTAAAGCTCATAGATGCTAATGCGCAATGGGTGAAAAAAATTAGAGATAGAGAAATGTACTCTCTTAACTATGAGGATTATAAAAAGACATTAGAGACCAATCAAGAAGAGTCAAAGCGTTTTGAAAAGCTATCTGATTACAAAACAAATTTAACATTTCAGTCCTTGCCTTATGAAACAAAATTGATAAGCAAAGATTCTATTTTAAAGGAAAAACGTAATCGTTGGCATACAAGCTTAAGTAAGGATGTTTATATTGAAGAGGCGCTGAATGTTTTAAATGACCTTAAAATGACTTACGAAATTAAAAAAGTAGCGACGTCTGTAAAAAATTAAAATGAGTAAAACTAGCGACTCATTATCACAATTAGCGCTCCGAAAGTTCAAGAAGAACTTTTGGGGCGTTTTGAGTTTTTGGTTGATTGTGATTATTGGAGTCATGTCTCTATTTGCATATGTGATTGCGCCAGATGATTCCCAAAATGCCAATCAAATGCATTTATCTATCCATTCACAACGTCCAGGTTTTGAAGTGCAAATTCTCAATATACCTTCGGAAATACAAAACAATCAATCCTTTGTCTCTAAAATGCTATTTGGAAAACAAAGTAGTGATACAGAGATTCCAATTTCAAAATATGATGCAAATAATGGAATGTTGTTTTATACTGAATATGCATCAGATGGATTAATTGGAGCAGATAAATCAGTAGATTTAAAGGTGTTTTTAAACAATGATTATAAACCTTATATCCAAAATAAAACCTTTGTCTTCGGAACAGATAAATATGGAAGAGATCTCCTAAGTAGAGTTTTGGTAGGTTCAAGAATTTCATTTTCAATTGGGTTCGTCGCAGTCTTTATATCTCTAATAATTGGTATTTTCTTTGGGAGTATTGCAGGATATTACGGAGGAAAAATAGATGCATTCATCATGTGGATCATCAATGTTACTTGGTCCATACCAACACTTTTATTGGTGATAGCAATAACGTTAGCTTTAGGTAAAGGATTTTGGCAAGTGTTTATTGCTGTTGGTTTAACAATGTGGGTAGAAGTAGCAAGAGTAGTGAGAGGACAAATTATAAGTGCAAAAGAAATGCAATATGTTACGGCTGCTAGAGCATTAGGTTTTAATGATTACAGGATTATAACCAAACATATATTGCCAAATATTATGGCGCCAATTATTGTGATTTCTGCAGCTAATTTTGCTGCAGC
Source organism: uncultured Psychroserpens sp. (assembly GCA_905479815.1). GTDB lineage: Bacteria > Bacteroidota > Bacteroidia > Flavobacteriales > Flavobacteriaceae > Psychroserpens. Next base: position 2,290 of record CAJQOA010000139.1, on the reverse strand, counting down.
AATTTTAATAGAAAGTGGATTAAGTTTTTTAGGTATCGGAGCCCAGCCACCAATGGCAAGTTGGGGAGCAATGATAAAAGACCATTATAATTATATTATTCTTGGAAAACCATATTTAGCTTTAATTCCGGGATTGTGTATTATGGTTTTAGTTATGGCATTTATGTTAATTGGTAACGCATTGAGAGATGCGTTGGATGTTAAGACTTAGTATTTTAACCAATTAGATAAATCCTTATTTGCTAGTTTTTCTATTGTTTTAATATCATCAGATACATTAGAAATAATATGTTTTTTTGTCGCTTCAGAAAGTTGAGGTTTTGAGTCAATAAAATCTGAATTAAAATAATTCTTGATGATTAAACCTATTTTTTTAATTTTCTCCCATACTGTTTTAGGGTTGTCATATTTATAATGTAAAACACGCCTATTAAAGCTTTTATTACTGTTTAGAGATGATGTGTCTATATCTAGTTGGTCAACTTTAAGAAAACGATATACGTTATCTAAAACGTCTTGTGGATGAGCAATAAAATCTTCAAAAAATAAAAGAAGAACTTGTTCTTTGCCAAATTGTTTAATGTAAGGCGTTATTTGTGTGGCATATTTTGAAACATCGATATAATGATTTTGAGATATTATAGCGTTATCTATGTTTTTGTTTTTTTCATAACCTCTGTTATAGGTATGCGTATAGTGAGATATGATGCGATCTATAGGATTACGCATGATATAAATAAGCTTCATATCTGGGTTGTACTCATGAATATCAGAGTGAACACTCTTATTAAACGATGGAAATTTAGTGTAATTGGTAGAACCTTCTCCATATAACTTTGCTTTAGTTTTAAATAGAGCATGGTAACTATTAATGTGGTTTCTCCAATCAATTTTACTAAAAAACTGAGGTTCTTTTGGTTGGCTAAAACAAATGTCTGGATGTTGAGCTAGAGCATTACTCACGCTAGTAGTAGCTGATTTTGCTGAGCCTATAATAAGAAAATTAACCTTCAAAATTTAGAATTTAGCGCATGGCTTCAATTTCAGTATTGGTATCGCTTATAAATTGTAAGACCTCGTCTCTTCCTATCGTTTTTGAAGAAGAAGTGATCAAGTAATTTGGAACGTCTTCCCAAGTCTCTAATAGTTTTTTGCAATACGATTCAACATTACGTTCAATAGCCATTGGTTTTAGTTTATCTGCCTTTGTGAAAATTATAGAAAAAGGTATTTCACTAACACCTAGGTACTCCATAAATTCTAAATCAATCTTTTGAGGTTCATGTCTAATGTCTACAAGAACAAATGCAGAAACTAACTGAAGACGTTTCTCAAAATAATTAGTAATAAATTTTTGAAATTTTCGTTTTGCAGTTTTAGAAACTTTAGCATAACCATAACCTGGTAAATCTACTAAAAACCATTCTTTGTTAATTAAGAAATGATTTATAAGTTGTGTTTTTCCTGGTCGCCCAGAAGTTTTTGCTAGGTTTTTATGATTGGTAATCATGTTGATTAAAGAAGATTTTCCAACATTACTTCGACCAATGAAGGCATACTCTGGTATCTGATCTTTTGGACATTTATCCACTTCAGAATTGCTTACTATAAATTCAGCTGTTTTAATTTTCATAATAGTTCTTTTCAATTAGTAGTTATTCGAACTATATTTTTTTGTCAACGAACCATTCATTCAGAATGCGATTAAACTCCTGAGGGTGTTCCATCATGGCTGCATGTCCACATTTGTCAATCCAAAATAATTCAGAATTTGGCAACAATTCATTAAATTCTGTTGCAACTTCTGGAGGTGTAACATTGTCATTTTTACCCCAAATAATACATACAGGTAATTTCATTTTTGGTAAGTCCTTACCCATATTATGGCGTATTGCGCTTTTTGCAATAGCTAAAGTTTTAACTAATTTTATTCGGTTGTTTACCGTGCTAAAAACTTCATCAACAATTTCTTTTGTTGCTACAGCGGGGTCATAGAAAACATCTTCAGCTTTCTTTTTTATAAATTCATAATCCCCACGTTTTGGGTATCCGTCTCCCATTGCACTTTCGTAAAGTCCTGAGCTTCCTGTTATTACAAGTGCTTTTACATTTTCAGGGAACATCTTAGTGTGTAAAAGGCCAATATGTCCTCCAAGAGAATTTCCTAAAAGGATTACATCTTTTAATCCCTTATATTTTATGAAACTATCTAGGTATTTAGCGAAATTTTTAACGGTGGTTTTTATAAGTGGCATATCATAAATAGGCAATTCAGGTACTAGAACCTTAT
>CAJQOA010000138.1 GCA_905479815.1 uncultured Psychroserpens sp. | reverse complement strand
CATTCAGGTCAGGATTACGACAAAATCTATGAAGATAGTGATCGTGATTATTGGATGAAGGCAGATAAAGCTAAAGAATACGGTATGATTGACGAAGTATTGTCAAGAGGATAAAAATAGAATATACGCTTATTATTTCTTCGGAAATAGGAAGCTTTAAAATGATTTATGGCAAAGGAAGAATTAGAATGTTCGTTTTGTGGAAGGAAAAAGCCTGAAACCAGTTTATTAATAGCAGGTTTAGATGCGCACATTTGTGATCGTTGCATCGAGCAAGCTCATGGTATTGTTATAGAAGAATCTAAGCAATCTGGCAATGAAGAATTGTCTTCAGATTTAATGCTTAGAAAGCCACAACAGATAAAATCGTTTCTTGATGAGTACATTATTGGTCAAGAATATACTAAAAAAGTAATGTCTGTTGCTGTTTATAACCATTACAAGCGTTTACTGCAACCACCAAGTGATGATGATATTGAGATTCAAAAATCAAATATCATTATGGTTGGTGAAACAGGTACAGGTAAAACCTTAATGGCAAAAACGGTAGCAAGGATGTTGAATGTGCCACTAGCAATTGTTGATGCAACAGTATTGACAGAAGCTGGTTATGTTGGAGAAGATGTAGAAAGTATTTTAACACGTTTATTACAAGCTGCAGACTATAATTTAGAAAAGGCAGAAAAAGGTATCGTTTTTATTGACGAGATTGATAAAATTGCACGTAAGAGTGATAACCCTTCAATTACTAGAGATGTTTCTGGTGAAGGTGTGCAACAAGCCTTATTGAAACTATTAGAAGGTACGGTTGTAAATGTGCCACCAAAAGGCGGACGAAAACATCCAGATCAAAAATTCATAGAAGTAAATACAGAGCATATCTTATTTATAGCAGGAGGAGCGTTTGACGGTATTGATAAAAAGATTTCCAAACGTTTAAATATGGCAGCTATAGGTTATAAAGCCGCTCATGATGATGGTGAAGATGTGGACTTAGATAACTTATTACAATATATTATTCCAAAAGATTTAAAAGACTTTGGGTTAATACCAGAAATAATTGGTCGTCTTCCAGTATTAACATACATGGATCCATTAGATGCTAATACACTAAGAGCCATTTTAACCGAACCTAAAAACGCCATTATTAAGCAGTATAAAAAGCTCTTTTCAATGGATGAGGTAGAAATGACTATTACTGAAGGCGCTTTAGAGTTTATTGTTAAAAAAGCTATAGAGTATAAATTAGGTGCAAGAGGTTTGCGTTCACTTTGTGAAGAGATCTTAACTGACGCTATGTTTGAAATGCCTAGTAATGATGATAAAAAATTAAATGTTACTAAGGCTTATGCTGAAAGTAAATTATCTAAATCAACAATTAAAAAGTTGAAAGCAGTCTCTTAAAGTAACATATTTCAGAATAAAAAAGTTTGGATAACTTCTAAACAAAAAGAAACCACTCTTTTCCCGAGAGTGGTTTTTTTATTGGATTTAATAATTAATATTGCTTAACAATATTTTGAATATTTTTATGTCTAATTTGAGTCTTATAACAAGTAATTATAAACGCTTGCTTGGATAAGACTTCGTAAATATAGGAGCATTAGTGTTAGAAAAAAAACAACTTTCATCGCTTTTGGATGAACACTAGGTTATTCTCGTTGTGTGGGAAAATATGTTGTTGTTCGTCGGGTTTATGTTTTAAACCTTTGGTGTTATCTTCAATAAAAAGACGTTTTTGAATAAAATGATCGTTAATAAACTATGAAATTATATTCAAATCAAGTAGCTCATCTATATATTCTCTACTATTTGAAAGTCTAGGGATTTTATGTTGTCCTCCAAGCTTATCGTGTTGTTTTAACCAATCATAAAACAAACGTTCTCTAGCTATGTGAACTGTTGGCATGTTTAAAGTCATATTATTTTGACGCTTAGCTTCATAATCTGAGTTAAGAGATTTGAGCTTAGTGTCTAGTAAAGTATTAAACGCTTTAATGTCATTTGGAGGTGTTTTAAATTCGATCAACCATTCATGTGCTCCTTTGTCTTTACCTTTCATAAAAATAGGAGCAGCGGTATAATCTACGATTTCAGATTGCGTGGAGTTACAAACGGCTCTAAGTGCATCTTCAGCGTTTTCAATAATTAGCTCCTCACCAAATGCATTTATATGGTGTTTGGTACGACCAGATACTTTGATACGATGAGGTTTTGTAGACGTAAATCTAATCGTGTCTCCAATTTTATAACGCCAAAGTCCTGCGTTAGTGGTTATAATAACTGCATAATTTTTGCCAACCACAACGTCACTTAGCGGAATGATCCTTTGTTCTAATGTTCCGTAGGTATCCATTGGAATAAACTCATAGAAAATACCATAGTCTAACATGAGTAATAATTCACTGCTACTGTTTTGATCCTGGATAGCGAAAAATCCTTCCGAAGCATTATAAATTTCATAATACCTAAAATTAGATTTGGGTAAAATGGCTTTATATTGATCTACGTATGGCACGAAACTTACGCCACCATGAAAATAGACTTCAAGGTTTGGCCAGATATCAAACAAGTTATCTTTACCTGTAGCATCTAATACATTATTAAGTAAAACGAGCATCCAAGACGGTACTCCAGCTAAACTAGTAACGTTTTCATTTCGGGTTTCTTCAACAATGGCTTGCATTTTATATTCCCAATCACTCATTAAGGATACTTTACTGCTAGGTGTGCTACTATACTCTGCCCAAAATGGCATGTTGTCAATTAATATAGCAGATAAGTCTCCAAAGACTGTCCCATTCTCTTTGTAAAGTTCTTTGCTACCACCTAATCGTAAACTTTTGCCTGTAAATAATTGTGAATCTTCATTGTTATTAAGGTACATGCACAATAAATCTTTACTGGCAGCATAGTGGCAATCTTCTAAAGATTCTGTACTTACAGGTATAAATTTACTTTTTGCATTAGTTGTTCCGCTCGATTTTGCGAACCACTTTATTGGGCTTGGCCAGAAGATGTTTTGTTCGCCTTGACGAGAACGTTCTATGACATGCTGATAATCTTCATAGCTTGAAATGGGAACACGCTCAGAAAAGGTTTTGTAATTATTGATTGTACCAAATTCATGCTTTCTACCAATTTCAGTATCCTTTGCTGTAGAGAGGAGTTGAAATAGTAATTCGTTTTGGACTTCATTTGGGTATTTTAAAAACAATTCAATTTGATGAAATCGTTTTTTTAAAAACCATGAAGCAATAGAATTTACTAATGGAATCGGCATTTTTGTTTTATCTTTCTGCTTTAAAAATAATACTTTTTTTCATATGTTTTACCAAGGAGTTTTAACAAAGATGCAAACAGAGTTTGCAGAGCCTATTCAATATTATCTGATCTTAGAAAATGATTTCTTGAATATGAATCAGTTACTAGGCAAAACCATCACTATGGAGTTTGTAAAACACCAATGTTTAAAGTGTGGATTAAATAAACCTATTTATCGTCAAGGCTTCTGTAAAGATGATTTTTTTAATAGCCCTCAGGCAGGAGATTGGATTATGAGACCAGAACTAAGTACAGCGCATTTAGGTATAGAAGATCGTGACTTAGAGTATGAAAAAAAGGTACAATTAAAGCCACATATTGTATATCTAGCTAATTCTAGTAATGTGAAAGTTGGTGTTACTAGGAAGGAGCAAGTCCCTACGCGTTGGATAGATCAAGGTGCTCATGAAGCAATAGAAATTCTAGAAGCACCTAATCGTTATCTTGCAGGCATAACTGAAGTTGCTTTAAAAGACTATGTAGCCGATAAAACCAATTGGCGTAAAATGCTAAAAAATGATAATGTTGATGAAAACCTTGTAGAGTGGCGTGAGCGTTTAAAAACGTATATTCCAGACGAAGCTTTAGACTATTTTATTGCATCAAATAAAGAAACTAATATAAGTTTCCCTGTTCTTAAATATCCTGAAAAGCCAAAAAGTCTTAACATAGAAAAAGAGAAACAATACACTGGCAAGCTAGCTGGTATTAAAGGGCAATATCTCATTTTTGAAGATGATCGCGTTTTTAATGTAAGAAGTAATGAAGGTTTGGTTGTTAAGTTTAGTTTGGTTTAAATCTTATTTATAAAGCTATTTTAATCGCTTGAGCTAATCCAATAATAATAAGTAATACACCAGTAACTTTGTTAACGACAGAGTTGATATTTTGAACCTTACTTTTTAGCGTTATACTAAACTTACTGTAGAGATATAATGTCAATAACTTACCAAGATATACGCCTGCAAAAAATAAAAACAATACCAGTAAGGGAGAACCTAGTGATAGCATTAAATCGTTATTGTTGATAATGCCAAAAGCAACAATCCAATAAATAAGTACAGGAGGGTTTAATATGCCTAAAAGAAAACCAGTTGCGTATTTTGAAGACGTAAGTTTGGGTTTTTTAGGAGTTTTCTCCTTACTTTTTTTAAAGCTTAAAAAAAGACCGACAGCTATTAAAATAATGGCGATTAGAATTTGAACCCACATGTTGCGATCAAAAAAATCTTTTACAACCATATTGCAATGCAATGCGTAATATGATAACGCAACTTCTGCTACACCAGCAGCAAGAGCAATTTTAAAAGCTTGCTTTGCATTTTGTTTAATGGTTGTGTTAATTACGGCAATATTTGAAGCGCCTAATGGTAAAGCTCCAATAAAACTTGCTAATACGCCTATTAAGAAATATAAAATTATCATGTGGAGTTGGTAGGTTTTCTCCGGAAGAACTTACAAACAATAAAAAACAACAAAAGGCGCATCTATTTTAGATGCACCTTTTGTTTATGTTATAAAGCTAAAAAACTACTAAATATCCTCTTGATCTCTCATGTTTTGGATATATCCAGCTTTTTGGATTTCACGTCTTCTTTTTACCGATGGCTTAGTGAAAAACTGGTTCTCACGTATATTTTGCATCGTCTTTACGTTACGGTGTTTTCTTTTGTAACGTTTTAAAGCACGTTCAATGCTTTCTCCTTCTTTTACTAAAATTTTAATCATTGTAATACTTGTGGTTATTTTATTTAAGGCTATCCTAAATATGTTTTTAATATTTTACTTTTAGAATCTTGACGTAAACGTTTGATTCCTTTTTCTCTAATTTGTCTTACACGCTCTCTAGTTAAATCAAAAGTAGCTCCAATTTCATCTAATGTCATTGGTGGCTCATCACTTAATCCAAAGTTTAAACGAATCACATCACTTTCTTTTTGTGATAAGGTGTCTAATGCTCTGTTGATTTCAACATTTAAAGACTCTTTCATCAATTGATTGTCAGGGTTTGGTGATTCACCAGATTTGACAACATCATATAAACTCGATGTTTCACCTTCTTTTAAAGGTGCATCCATTGATAAATGTCTCCCAGAATTCTTTAAAGATTGCTTCACTTCTGAAACCGTCATATCCAATTCTTGCGCAATTTCTTGAGCACTAGGAGGTCTTTGATGCGTTTGTTCTAGAAACGAAAATGCTTTGTTGATTTTGTTTATAGAACCAATTTTGTTCAAAGGTAATCTAACTATTCGAGATTGTTCTGCTAAAGCTTGTAAAATTGCTTGTCTAATCCACCAAACAGCATAAGATATAAATTTGAAACCTCTTGTTTCATCAAAACGCTTAGCTGCTTTTACAAGTCCTGCATTTCCTTCGTTAATTAAATCTGGAAGTGTCAATCCTTGATTTTGGTATTGTTTAGCAACAGATACTACGAAACGTAAGTTAGCTGTCGTGAGTTTGTCAAGAGCGACTTGATCTCCTTCACGAATACGCTGAGCCAATTCGACTTCTTCTTCAGCAGTAATCATTGGGAGTTTACTAATGTCTTGTAAATATTTATCTAGGGATTTTGATTCACGGTTGGTAACTTGCTTGGTAATCTTTAATTGCCTCATATATTCTGTCTTGTTTTAACTAGTTCGCAAGAGGGTAATGTAACTTTTAAAATGACAAAAGCAAATAAAACCCCATTTCTTTACAAAAAAATATTAAAAACAGCGATTTTTAAGTGTTTTTTAACACTTAGAGCTTAAAATCACTGCTTTTTGGTGGAGTCTTGTTTCTTTTTTCGATTGTTCAATAAACCTCCTAATATGTTTTTCACGCCTTCAGTTACTGTATTTGTGGTTGCTGTTTTTGTAGAATCTTGTTTAACACTCGTAGAGTCTTTTGTAGTTCCATTTTTTGAACCTCCTAAAAGTCCGCCTAAAATATTGTTGAGCTCGTCTTTACCTTTATCTAATAATTTGTTCTTTTGAATCTCAATTAATTGTTTGGTTAAATTAGAAACACCACTAGTTAAATCGGTTCGTACTTTTGGGTTCGTATAACTTCCTGTAATGTTTGCAGTAACTGGGATTGTTATTTTATTAACCTCTGGGTCATTAAGTTGTCCAATTAACCTGTTTACGTCACTACCTAAATATTTAGCAGGAACTTCAAAAACGGCATTATAACTCATAGTCTTATCAAACCCATGACCTCCAGAAACGACGATATTGATGTCTTTATATTTAAGATCAAAAGGTTTGACGTTTACTTGGCCATTAGAAAAGTCTAGTTTGGCTTTTAGGTCTTTTAAGTCTAGTTTGCTAAAATCTATAAAGCTTAAAGCACCATCTAATTTGCTTAAAACAGATGCTTCATTTTGATTAATGCTAGTCGTTAGCAGCTCGGCAAATGCATCACCAGAAACCGAATTTAAATTAGGTGTAAAATCACTTCCTAAAGTACCTTGAAGTTTAATGACTGTATTAAGTTTGCCTTCTAGTGCTTTTGCAATAGGTGCTAAATTTTGTAATAAATCCAAACTTTGAAATGACTGTGAAATATCAAAACCTTCTGCTCCTATATTAAGATCAAAAATAGGTGTGTCTGTTTTTGTTGACACTTTTCCTGTTAATGCTAAAACACCATTAAATAGATTAGATGTTAGGTTTTTTAAATCGGCTTCTTGGTCTTTAATTAATAATGTCCCGTTTACATCCTTTAACGTTAAGTTGTCATATACAACCGTATTTGCTTTTGCATTGATTGTACAATCTAGAAAATCTGGAATTTTCAATGATTCAGAAGCTGCAGTTGTTTTGTTTGAGTCTGTAGTGGCTGTTTCATCTTCAACCATAAAATCACTCACCACAAAGTTATTAGAGTTCAAATTAAAGTTTCCTTGTAGTTTTTTATCGCTTAATAAAAAGCCAAGTAGGTTTTTTATGGTTCCGGTAGCTTTAAAATCGCTTGTGCCTGTTTTTGCATCAAAACTATTGAGAGCGACATTTCCTGGGTTAAATGTCATGTCTGCTTTATTGATTTGTATTGGATTGACAATGTCTTCCGAAGAAAAAATAAAATCACTCAAATTTACGCTACCACTATTTTTTATGCGCTCATAGGCGTTTGTGTCTATGGCATTCATGTCAAAAGCAGTATTGATTTTAGCTTTTAAAATCCCGCTTAGTTCTTTGTCAAAATCAATAGGATAGGCTTTTGTGATATTTGCAAGATTTAATGTGCCATCAATATTGGCATTGACCAACATGTTTTTAGTAAGATTTTTAATAATAGCATTAGATTTGAAAACATCGTTATCAATTTTAAAATCAAGCGTTTTAATATCTACATACGTATCATCGATATTACCTGTTGTATTTTTAATCGCAGTATTAATGTTAATATTATTTACGCCTTTTGGTAAATCTGGATATTTAAATGAGGCGTTATTTGATGAAATATTAACATCTAAAGTTGGAATTGTCTCTTCAGAAACTCTCCCTTTTACAATACCATTTACTTTAAAATCTCCTGTGGTTTCCACATCTGCAATACTTTTCGAATAGGCTTCTGGAATCACAGCAAGGAAATCTTTAAAAGAAGATTCTGGATTCTCAAACGTGATATCAATGTCTTGACCACCTTCAATCATTTGTACATAACCATCAAAAACAAGCGGTAATTTATTGATATACGCTTTGTTCTCCATGAATGTGTATTTCTGCTCTTTGAGATCCATTCCAATAAGCGCATCCAGTTTTATGGTGTTTTGATTAAGATATTGTGTGCTGTCGATGCTCATGCTTACATTAGCATCAGTCTGTGTGTCGAGTTGTGATTTTTCACCAGAAAACGTCCCATTACCAGAATGATTGAGCTCTGTAATATACATTTGGGTATTAGATTTTTCATCTATATATGTTACTGCACTTTTTTTAATACTATAATCTTTAATATCGAATGCAAATCCGCTAGAAGAATCTGTAGTTGCCTGAGCGTTCTCTTTGTCTTTAGTAATGTCATAATTAGCATTACCTAAAGCATCGGTTTTTAAAGTTAAAAGTGCTTCATCAATACTAATAGAGTTAACCACGATTGGATCCTCACTAGCATTTTTGAACAATTCTTTAACAGACATATCAAAAGCAATATTTTTTGCAGTGACAAAAGTCTCATCTTCAAAAGGCTTAAAATTGGTAATTACCAAATCTTCTATAGTCACATGTGCTTGTGGGAAACTGCGTATAAAACTCAAGCTCACATCACTAAATTCTACTTTTGCGTTGAGGTTTTCATTTATTAAGTTTTTAACCATATCCTTGATTTTACCTTGAAAGGCAAAAGGTATAGCTACTAATAAAGCTAGTATTATTAATAAAGTAATACCAGTTATTTTTAATGCTTTTTTCATGTGTTTATTTATATTGTTTTTCAATGGTCACTTGCAGTTCACTTTAAATCATTCTCTTGATTAATACTGTTTTTAGCATGCTCGTTTCATTGATATTTTGTTTTCGGTTTTGCACAAGACTGTGCAAATGTATAAGTTTAGTAATCTATATACGTCTAGAATAGAAGTTAGGTCTTATAAAAGTTAAAGTTTAATAAAACTTTAACCCATTTTATAGGATTGTTAACGTGTTAAATTAATTCAATGTCTTCATTAATTTTCAAATTAAAACGTTTTCTAAACAAATACACACCTAAATATAAAAACGGAGTATCTAGAAAAGCGACGAGTACTTTAAATATAAATCCGCTAATTAATAAGCCTTTAAAATTTCCCCAAGGGATAATTCCAAAAGAGCAAAGTAAAGTCAAAATAGTAAGGGTGTCAACAAACTGAGAAAACCAAGTCGAAAAATTATTTCGTAACCATAGCTTTTTGCCTTTAGTTAACTTTTTCAAGAAATGATACACTTGGATATCAATAAATTGAGCAAATAAATACGTAATCATGCTAGCAAATACTGCTATTGCTGAATTCCCAAAAACTTTTGTAAACATAGAGTCATCAACATAAGACCATGATGTTGCAGGAACATAACTAGCTATTAAAATAATAAGCAACGAAAATGCTGAAGCAAAGATCCCAGCAATTACAACTTGATTGGCTCGTTTCTTTCCATAAATTTCACTAATTAAATCTGTAATTAGAAACGTAATGGGATAGGGTAAAATTCCAACTGAGATTTCAAAAAGCTTAGAACCAAAAATTTCAACATCAAAAGGATGCCAATAAAAAAACTTTTGAAAAATTAAATTAGAAACCACCAAAGACGTGATAAACAGTGCAGCTAGAAATAAATAGATTTTTTGAGCAGCTAGTTTGTCTTTTATGGTCATAAATTGTGAATAAATACTTGATGTAAATATACGATAATACCATTTTGTTTTCATTAATTTGAAGATTCAATATGAATTCTACTCATCACGTTTACATCGCTCTTGGAAGCAATAAAGGCGACAGATTAAAATATCTGCAAGACGCTGTAGATGCTATTTTTATTCAAATAGGAAAGATAAACGCTATTGCAAAAGTCTATAACACGCCTGCTTTTGGATTTGAAGGAGATGATTTTTTAAATACGTGCATTTATGTAGAATCTCTGTTTTCTGCAGAAGAAATTTTAGTTAAACTTCAACATATAGAAAAACGTTTAGGTCGAGAACGTAAACAAACAGAGGGTTACGAATCAAGAACTATAGATTTAGATATTCTTTTATTTGATTGTGATATTATTGCTTCAGAAAATTTAATAGTACCACATTCTCAGCTTCCAAAACGAAAATTTGTACTTAAACCACTCTATGATATCGCAGCAAAACTGAATCATCCACAATTGGAGAAAACAGTTGCAGAGCTTTTAGAGTCTTGCGAAGATAAAAGCGATGTGGAAGCGATTAATATTTGGTTAAAGAATCCATCAAAGCAATTTGATTTTTCAAAGTATAATTACATCGCAATTGAAGGTAATATTGGTGCAGGTAAAACGAGTTTGGCAAATCAAATCGCATTAGATTTTAATGCAAAACTTATATTAGAACGTTTTGCAGATAATGCTTTTCTTCCAAAATTTTACGAAGAACCACAGCGTTATGCCTTTACTTTAGAAATGTCTTTTCTTGCAGATCGTTACCAACAAATTAGTGATGATTTGGCGCAGTTGGATTTGTTTAAAGATTTTATGGTGAGTGATTATGACATCTATAAATCTCTTATTTTCTCAAAAATCACGTTACCAGAAGAAGAATTTAAGCTTTATCGTAAACTCTTTTATTTAATGTATAAAGACATCGCGAAACCAGAATTGTATGTCTATTTGTATCAAAACACACAGCGACTGCAAGAAAACATCAAAAAACGCGGACGCGATTACGAACAAAACATAGACGACGAGTATTTGGATAAAATCAACTCTGGGTATTTAGACTTCTTAAAAAACCAATCAGAACTCAATGTGAAAATCATTGATATTTCTGATCGCGATTTTGTGAATAATCGTTTAGATTATTTATGGGTTTTGGGTGAGATTTGTGGAGAGTAGTTTAGTTTTTTAATTTACTAAACAAATCCCAAACAACAACACCACAACTCACAGAGATATTTAAAGAATGCTTCGTCCCAAACTGGGGTATTTCTATCACAACATCGCTAGCATCAACCACATCTTGAGCAACACCTTTTACTTCGTTTCCAAAAACTAGTGCGTATTTTTGATCAACTTCAGGCTGAAACGCATCAAGCATCGTTGCGCGTTCTGCTTGCTCAATAGAAATGACTTTGACGTTCTCAGATTTCAATGTGTTGATAATATTAAGTGTATTTTCAGCATATTCCCAATCTACAGTGTCAGTACTTCCTAAAGCGGTTTTTCTAATGTCGTTGTGTGGAGGTGTTGCTGTTATTCCGCAGAGATAAATCTTTTCAACCAAAAATGCATCACTTGTTCTAAACACAGAACCAATGTTGTTTAAACTTCTAATGTTATCAAGAATAATAATGATAGGTGTTTTTGAGGCCTGTTTAAATTCATCCACATTTAATCTATCAAGTTCGCTGTTTTTTAGTTTTCGCATCACAAATTTTAATTTGTAGTTCCCGTGAAAAAGGAATCTAATATTGTTGAAATCTACCAACAATTGTAGATAACTTCTAGGTTTCACATTTCAGAAAACATCAAAATATAAGTACTTTAGCATTCTTATAGTTTTGATAATTCTCAAGACAAAAATACACAAAACCATTGGCTAAAAAAGTAAAAAAAGTAACTCCGTTAATGAAGCAGTATAATGCCATCAAGGTTAAATATCCTGATGCATTGTTATTATTTAGAGTGGGTGATTTCTATGAAACCTTTGGTCAAGATGCCGTAAAAGCATCTAAGATTTTAGATATCATTTTAACTAAGCGAGGTGCAGGAAGTGAAAGTGAAATTGAATTGGCTGGCTTTCCTCATCACTCCTTAAATACGTATTTGCCTAAGTTAGTAAAAGCTGGAGAACGCGTAGCAATTTGTGATCAATTAGAAGATCCAAAACTAACCAAAAACATAGTTAAACGAGGTGTTACAGAGTTAGTAACTCCAGGAGTTGCCCTTAATGATGACATATTACATTCTAAAACAAATAACTTTTTAGCAGCCGTTTATTTTCCTGCAACCAGCTCTGCATCGCAATCCAATGGAACTGTCTTTAACAGCGTTGGTGTCTCTTTTTTAGATGTCTCAACTGGAGAATATTTTATCTCTCAAGGGAACAGCGAATATGTAGATAAGTTGCTTCAAAATTTTAGACCAAGCGAAGTGTTGGTGTCAAAGCCAAACCGTAAAAAATATAATGAAGCTTTTGGTAATGATTTTCATGCCTTTTATTTAGAAGATTGGGTGTTTCAAGATGATTATGCCAATGAGACGTTATTAAAGCAGTTTAATACTAAATCACTTAAAGGTTTTGGAATTGAAGATTTATATGAAGGCATCGTCGCTTCTGGAGCCATTTTGCATTATCTAGGTGAAACGCAACATCATAAATTACAACATATAACATCTATTCAACGCTTAACAAAAGGCGAACATGTTTGGATGGATCGTTTTACGATTAAAAACCTTGAGTTATATCAATCTACAAATCAAAATGCAGTAACACTTGTTGATGTTATTGATAAAACGATTTCACCAATGGGTGGACGACTACTCAAACGTTGGTTGGCATTGCCATTGGTTAGTATGACGCAAATTAATCAGCGTCATGATGTGGTTGAATACGTAAAAAGCAATCCTGAGATGTTGGGCAAATTTCAGCAGCAATTAAAACAAATTGGAGATATTGAGCGACTTATTTCTAAAGTAGCTACTGTGAAAATTTCACCTCGCGAAGTCGTTCAACTTAAAAATGCTTTAGAAGCAATTGTTCCTATAAAAGCCTTAGCGCTCAACACTAAAAATAAAGCGCTACAGCATTTAGGTGAGCAAATGGATTCTTGCGAGGAATTGCGTACTCGAATTAAAGCGACTTTAAACGAAGAAGCTCCAGTAAATATCTTAAAAGGAAATACGATTTCATCAGATTTCTCTTCGGAACTAAAAGAACTGCGAGATCTATCTGCATCAGGAAAGAGTTACCTAGACAAAATGTTAGAGCGCGAAAGCGAACGTACAGGCATCACCTCGCTTAAAATAGCATCCAATAATGTATTTGGCTATTATATAGAAGTGCGCCACACACATAAAGATAAAGTTCCCGAAGAGTGGGTTAGAAAACAAACACTTGTTAGTGCAGAGCGCTATATAACAGAAGAGCTTAAAGAATACGAAACCAAAATTTTAGGTGCAGAAGAACGTATTCTATTAATTGAACAGCAGTTATTCGCTGAGTTAGTGAATTGGATTATTAATTTTATTCAACCCGTTCAAAAAAACTCAGGATTAATAGCGCAATTAGATTGTTTAACTGGTTTTGCACAACTCGCTATTGAGAATAATTACGCAAGGCCTACATTAACAGAAGGCTACGAATTAGATATTAAAAACGGAAGGCATCCAGTTATAGAAAAACAATTGCCTCATGGTGAGCCTTACATTGCTAACGATGTATATTTAGATAGAGAGAAACAGCAAATTATTATGATTACTGGTCCCAATATGTCTGGTAAATCGGCGATTTTACGTCAAACGGCATTAATTGTGTTATTAGCGCAAATGGGAAGTTTTGTTCCTGCGGAAACAGCAAACATTGGATTAACAGATAAGATTTTTACAAGAGTAGGTGCCAGCGATAATATCTCAATGGGAGAATCAACGTTTATGGTTGAGATGAATGAAACGGCTTCTATTTTAAATAATATTTCAGATAGAAGTTTAGTGCTTCTTGATGAAATTGGTCGTGGTACAAGTACTTATGATGGGATATCTATCGCTTGGGCAATTAGTGAATACTTACACGAGCATCCAAGTAAAGCTAAAACATTATTTGCAACGCATTATCATGAGCTTAATGAAATGTCTGAGACTTTTGATCGTATCAAAAACTTCAATGTCTCGGTAAAAGAATTAAAAGATAATGTGTTATTTCTTAGAAAATTAGTTGAAGGTGGTAGTAATCATTCTTTCGGAATTCACGTTGCTAAAATGGCAGGAATGCCTCAACAAGTCATCCATCGTGCAAATAAAATATTGATTCAATTAGAAAAATCACATTCTACCGAAGAATTGACAGATAAGGTTAAAAATTTGAATGATGAGATGCAGTTGAGTTTCTTTAATTTGGATGATCCTTTGTTAGAACAGATAAAAGAAGAGATTGTTAACATTGATATTGATACATTAACACCAGTTGAGGCGCTTATGAAACTTAATGAAATCAAGCGTATGTTATTGAAAAAGAAGCGTGCATAAAAAAAGTTTTTTTTTTTTATTAAAAGGCTTTGCTTTTATAAGAAAAGTCTTAAATTTGCCCTCGCAATTACAACAAACGTTCATTACATAAATTGCTATAATGCGAAAGTAGCTCAGGGGTAGAGCATCACCTTGCCAAGGTGGGGGTCGC
>CAJQOA010000137.1 GCA_905479815.1 uncultured Psychroserpens sp. | reverse complement strand
TAGAACTTATATTAATAGTCAATCCAACGCCACAATTAGGTGCATCACCAACAGCTTTAGAAGTTTGTGATGATTTATCAGCCGATGGATTTGCACAATTTGATTTAACCAGTAAAGAAGATGAGATTCTTCAAAACTTAGCAGATCCAACGTTGTATACGGTTAGTTTTTATGAAACAGAAGCGAATGCAGATTTACCAAACAATGCTATAGTTAACCCAGCGAATTACACAAATACCACTGCCTTTAATCAAGAGTTATGGGTCCGTGTAGAAGATAATATCACAGGGTGTTATAAGCTTACGACATTAGAATTGATTGTTAATGGCTTACCTGTGTTAGTACAACCAGCACCATTAGAACTCTGTGATGATAACAATCCAGGCGATGAGATGGAAGTTTTTATGTTAGAAGACGCTACGGATGAGATTTTAGATGGACAAACAGGAATTAGCTTGACGTACTTTGAGACCCAAGCCGATGCCGACACAAACATGAACCCAATCTCAAGTCCCTACATTAATATTGTTAACCCACAAACGGTATTTGTAGTAGCGACTAATGATGTTACAGGTTGTTCAGTAAGCACTACAGCAACGATATTATTGCGAGTTAACCCAATTCCATCGCCAACAGCACCAACCGATTTAGAAGTGTGTGATGAAGACAACGATGGTTTTGCAAGTTTCGATTTAGAAGAACGCACTTTAGAGATCATAGGCGGCGAGTTAAATACGGCAGTAACGTATCACGACACCCAAGCCGATGCAGAAACCGGCGATAACGCGTTATCAAGTCCCTACACGAATATCGTAATGACCGAGCAAACGATTTATATCAGACTCACCAATACGATAACCGGTTGTTATAATGCTTCAGAAACATTAACGATTCGCGTATTAGCATCACCAGAAGTTCCCGTAACGCTAGAGGACTATGTGATCTGTGATACCAATGCAGATGGGATCGCCCAATTTGATTTAACGACCAAAGACGATGAGATTATAGGCACGCAAACCGATGTGATGCTAACATATCATGTTACAGCAGCAGATGCGTTATCAGGAAATAGTCCAATAGCAAATGTTGGTAACTATACCAATATCAGTAATCCACAAACGATTTATGTACGTCTTATAAGCAACACGAACGCTTGTGTAGATGTCGGTCAATTTGAAATCAGAGTAGAATTACCACCAGTAGCAGTGCAACCGACACCATTACAATTGTGTGATGATGCCATTGCCGATGAGATCACTGTTTTTGATTTAACGGTAAAAGACAATGAAATCACAGGCGGTGAAGCAAGTTGGAGTGTAAGTTATTATGAAACACAGGCCGAAGCAGACGCTCAAGAGAATGCTGTAAATGCAGATGGGTATACCAATAGCTCAGTAGGTGGCGCACCATCAAACCCACAAACGTTATATGTTGTGGTTACCGATACCGATACAGGGTGTACCGATCAAGTGACACTTACTATACGCGTATTACCAAACCCAACACCAACAACCGTACTTCCAGACCTTATTCTCTGTGATGATATCAATCCAGGCGATATGGAAGAAGTCTTTGATTTGACCACAGACGAAGTGTTATTACTTAATGGTGAAGTCGGTGTGACACCAACGTACCACGAAACATTAGAAGATGCAGAAGACGGCGTGAACGCAATAGTAGATCCAACGATGTACACCAATACTAGTACACCACAAGTGATTTATGTAAGAGTGACTAATGATATTACAGCATGTTATACGATCGTTAACTTTACCATCATCGTGAATCCATTACCAGATGTCATAGCAGTGACAGACTTTATAGCTTGTGAACTGTTCAACGATGGGTTCTATGACTTTGATTTAACGATGAAAGATGCCGAAGTGTTAAACGGGCAAGACCCAACATTATTCACAGTGACGTATCACGTGAATCAACAAGACGCAGACGATTTACTGAATGCGCTAGTCAGTCCTTATACCAATGTAACAAATCCACAACAGATTTTTGTAGCGATAACCAACAACGATACTGGTTGTTCTATTAGTACACCAAGCTTTAATGTAGAAGTACAAGAAGCGGCTGAAGCCAATAGTGATATGGATGCTATTTTGTATGAGATTTGTGATGACGAGATGGATAGCGATAATGATCCAACGAATAACAGTGCGCAATTTGATTTAAGCATACAAAACGCATCGATATTAGACGGGCAAGATCCAGCGAATTATAGTGTGAGTTACTATGCTAATGAAGCCGATGCAGAGTTAGGTGTTAACCCATTACCATTGTTATATGAGAACTTAGTGAATCCACAAGTGATCTGGGCAAGAGTCGATAATGATACACTAGATATAGCAGGTATGGACACCTCTATTTGTTATGCTGTAGCGCCATTAACCTTACAAGTTAATCCGTTACCAGTATTTGATTTAGAAGACAGTTATATTTTATGTGTAGGTATTAATGGTACAGAAGTATTAGATCCATTAGTTTTAGATACAGGATTAAGCACACCAACGTATGCTTTTGAGTGGTTATTAAACGGCACAGTAATATCAGGAGCGACAGAAGGTAGTTATATGCCAACTCAAGGCGGGTTGTACACTGTAAATGTTACCGATGCGACAAGTTCAATAAACACGATGTGTGTGGGTAGTGATACGACAGAAGTTATAGAGAGCGCACCACCAACAGTTATAGCTACGGTTACAACAGATGCCTTTTCCGACACACACGTTATAGAAGTTACTGTAGAAGGACCAGGAGTGTATGAGTATAGTTTAGATAATGGCGCATGGCAAGATGAGAATATCTTTGTAGATGTGTCTTTAGGAGAGCACGTTGTGACCGTGAGAGATAAGAATGGTTGTGGAGAAGCGAGTGATGATGTGATTGTGATGGACTATCCAAAATTCTTCACACCAAATGGTGATGGCTATAATGACACATGGAATATTAGTGCAATAAATAGTCAACCAAATGCAAAAATTTATATATTTGACAGATACGGAAAGTTACTCAAGCAACTCAATCCAACAGGAGCAGGCTGGAATGGTACCTACAACGGTAACCAATTACCATCAAGCGACTACTGGTTTGTAGCAGAGTACAACGAGCCTAATACAGGTGAGCGTAAAGAATTTAAAGCCCATTTTACCCTGAAAAGGTAATTGTTAAATAAACGATATTAAAAAGGCTACGTCAATGACGTAGCCTTTTTTAGTTTGTTGAGAATACGTTGTTTTACGTTGATATGTAAGATTTAGAATAACGATATACGCTAATAATAAATTAGGATTTAAACTCGTACTCACGTTCTACTTTACATATTCTCACTTTGTACCAGCTATACCAGTCTTTTCTTCCTTTTTGTTGAGCGATTAAATGATCGGTTTGTTGTTTCCAGTTTTTGATAGCATCAAGACTTTCCCAATAACTAACAGTAATCCCAATGTCATTTTTTGCACTTTCAATACCTAAAAAACCAGTTTGTAATTTAGCTAGAGTTTCCATTTGGTTGGCCATCTCTGCATAGCCTTTAATAGTTTCAGTTTGTATTGAGGTGAAAATTACTGCGTAATATGGATTGTCTTTGTTCATGGTATAACAATTTTTGATTTTGATTCTTTAGCACTATAAATATTATAAACCCCAGCGCTAAAAAACAGGATTGTATTTAAAATGAATATTGTAGATAATTCTATGTCATCACTTATATAGCCATCAATGCCATATGATAATGAAATCCCAAATATAAAGTGTAATAACGTAACAAGAATAATGAACCATCCTAGATTAGCATTTTTTGGTTTAATACTAGAAAAAACATGGGCAGCTATTGGTAATACAATTGATAAGAAGCCATGCGAAATTTCACTGTGATAATCGCCATACCAAGTCCCGTTGTAAGAATGATAATTAAGTTGCGCACTACAAAACAAGATAACAAGAATAAAAATTCTCAATACAATGTAAGACGTTGTTTTGTGCAGATCAAATCTATATTTAGAGTGATTATTGTATATGAGTAAGTACAAAAAAAACATGAACCAGATAGTTACCATAAGTCCTGGTGTACCACCATAATCTTTATCATCCAAATACATTGGAATTACAGAGACTAAATAACAAACTCCAAAAAATAGAATGGCAATATTAACGAGTTTATTATACGTAGTTTTTAATTGTCTTACCTCCTCAAAAAACATAAGTGATATTAGAAACGTATAAAATCCTACTCTAAATAGTAATCCAAATACAAATATGATATGATCTGGTAGATAGTTCAATTTTTCAGTTTCTTGTTTATTTTTTAAAGTTGGGTCTTCAAAGTCATTATTGAGTTTAAATTTACCTTCCCTTGAAAATAAGGGAAGGGATCTATTTTATTATTATTACTTCACAACGGCAATCCAACGTCCTTTATTTCTTACAAAGAAATCATTATCATACATGGCTTCGGCTTGTGTTCCTGGTAGATAATAAGTGCCTAGATAAGCTGCATTGAGCATTACTGTGAATACTTTCTGGTCGTTGTTATTTCTACTTCCTCTATTACCTATGTCGAAATAGAAATTTACACGATCATCACGAATATCTGTATAACGCGCCTGACTCGTTGTGGTATCTCCAAAATCTGTAAAACGTGTGTTTACAATTTCCCAACCAGAAGGGAAAATTTGTGTTAATGCAACATCATATAATCGATTATCACCTTTATTACTCACCGTAATTCTAGCGACGATATCTTGTCCTTGTTGTAGTTTTTTAACATCTAAACGATTCCCATTAAGATCTTGATAAATGACCGAAACACTTAAGCCACGTTGCTCAACTAACTCCTGTCCTAATGGTAATTGGCCAGAATTTAAAACCCTTACATACACTAAAGAACCAATGCTGTTTTGAAGTTTTAGAACATTTGTACCATCGTTAACAACGAGCTCTCTTTGTGCAATGGTACTCTTGGTTGTTATCGTTTCGGTTTTACCATTAAAGGTGTAACTTAAATTCATGTCTTTTCCGCCATTAGCCTCAACCAGTTTTGCCATAGCTAATAAACTGTATGCTGTTGTTTGTGTACTCATCCATTGATCACTTGATAAATCTTTAGCAATTTGCTCTGCAATACCACGTGCTTTAGGGTTTTTTGTAATAATCATCGTCTCTAAAGCCATGGCTCTATTTCGATCTACAGAACCATACGTATAGTAGTTATGTTTTTGAGGTTTGAAACTAATATTTGCTCTAATTGATAATTTTTCACTCGCTTCTTTTTGTCCAGCCAATGCATAAGCAGCAGCCAATCTCCATTTTGCTTCGTTAGAAATTTCGCTAAACTCTCTTAACCTATTCATGGATGCTAAATCTGCGCTTCCAGCTAATGCTAGCGTGTACAATCTATAAGCTTGAGCTAAATCTGAGTTATAGCGTCTATAACTTGGTCGCCAATCTCTTGCTGCTTGTTTTTGGTATCGTAACCAATTACTTTTAAATGTAAGCGGTAATACAAAACCTTTCTTTTCAGCTTCTATCATGAAATGCCCAGCGTAACTTGTTCCCCAATCATTGGCAGTATTTTCTCCCATCCAATAGCTTAATCCACCATTTGGTCTTTGAAAATTTCCTAAACGTTTGATTCCGTTTTCTATGTTTGATTGTATTTCTTGTTTCTTTTCATATTTTAAATCAAAGATGTCGCTTAGATATAACTGAGGAAATACGCCAGATGTTGTTTGTTCAATACATCCATGAGGATAGCGAATCAAGTAATCAAGTCGCTTAGAGAAATCCATTGGCGGAAGCGTTGAAAATTCTACAACAGCAGCATTCGTTCCTGGAACACCAAAGGTTGAAAATTCTAATGTTTCCGAAGCATTTGCATCCAATTTGCCATTCTCAAATCTTGACGTTATTGGATTAGGGTTAGTAACATCGAGCTCTACTTTATAAGTTGACTTTTCGCCATTACCAGTGGCAATAACTTCAACTGTATTAATACCTTTCGCTTTTGAAACATCCAATTCAAAAAATGCCATTTTTTCATCAGGTCTAGAAAATGTGAGTTTCTGAGTCGAATTGCCAACGACTGAAATTCCATCACTCAACTTCAAGCTTAAACTCACGTTTTTCACTTTAGATTCCATAGCAAATACAGTAACAGGAAGGGTTACTTTTTCTCCCGGACTTAATTTTCTAGGAAGTGTAGCCAATACCATTAAAGGTTTTTTCACCTCTACAGATTTATCTGTGCTACCATACGCTTCGGTTTCATTATTTCCAGCAATAACCATGGTGCGTACTGCTCCAATATAATTTGGTAACTTAATTTTGTGTGCTTTACTTTGCCCTGCTTTTAATTCAAAAGGCCCTAAATATGTGACTACAGGCTTAAAGCGATTTGCTTTTTTATTCTTTCCTTTTGCAGCACTACCATCACCACCAATGGCGAATACTTGATCTATGCTACCAGAATATGCTCCAATAACATCATCAAAAATATCCCAAGTTTTTACACCAAGTGCTTCACGAGAGTAGAACTCAGACCAGGCGTTTGGTGTTTTAAAGCGTGTTAAATCTAATAAGCCTTCTTCAACCATTGCAATAGTATATGTCATTGCTTTATCGTTTTTTTCTGAAACGAAAAGCTCAAACTCTTGTTCTGGTCGCAAGACACTTGCCATTTGTAATTCTGGTTCTAGAATTGTTTTAGGATCTTCAACCAAAATTGGAATCACACCATACAAACGTATTGGTAAATCATTACTTGTAATTGCATGAGGTTGAAGTAATGAGATATTGACAAATACATTTGGCGCCATTTCTGAAGTGATTGGAATATCAACTGTAGTCTCTCCTTTTTTAGTTTTCACCCATTTATAATCAATCACATCAGATCCATTTTCTATACTTACTAAAGCACGACCTTCACTACCAGATGGGAATTTTATTTTTGCAGTTTCACCAACATTATAGTTTTTCTTGTCACTGGCAAACACCAACATTTTAGCAGCTTCTTTATCGTTGCCAGTTGACATACCTGACCAGTTTTTGTAGAAATAAGCAGTACGACCAGTGGCATGACCGCTTACAGGATCATAAATTCTAATTAAATAACGACCTCTATCATTTTCAGGGATTTTAAGTGTAAACGTTGTTTTTCCATTTGTTCCTGTAGATGCTTTTTGATCTAAAACAGGTCTGTGGTAACTACTAGATACGTAGTTTGATAAGTTGTCGTATGAGGAGTTCCACCACCAACGCCATTCTACTTTATACACTTTAATTTCAAGATTATCTCGCTTAACTGGTTTCCCATCTTTATCTACAACCGCAAGGTCAAATGTTTGATTAGTATCTGTAAAATACGAACCATAGTAATTACCTTTTGGAGATTTTATACCTACATAAGATTCAAATGGAGAGTATTGTTTTGTGAATGCATCGAGTGAGAAATCACCTCCATTTTCAAAGGCTCTTACCAAGAATTGTGCGTTTAGCATTCCAGGTGCATTTTTACCAATATCTAGCTTTGTATTGATTACTGCTTTACCATCCTCATCTAAATTGCTTTCAAAAACATTGAGCTCTTCAGTATTAAATTGTCGCGTTGGATCATTGAATACATAGCCTTTATAATTTTTAAAACTTGTATAAGATGCACTAAATTTCGCCTTTACCTCTGCTTTAATATTTTTTGCTGGAGCACCATGCAACCATTTTACGTCGAGTGTTCCGTCTAATGGTTCTTTGCTGGAGAGAATCTCGTTATCAAAATCAATTTTAATTTTTAAACGGTTAGGTTTTACAGTTTCGACTTTGAGAGCCTTATAAAATTGTGCACCACCAACAGATACTTTTGCATTGTAGTTTCCTGTTTTTCCTTCTGCGGAAGTTGGAACAACAAACTTGTAGAAGTTATTGACATTATCTGAAGTTACGTTTTTGTAAACCAATTTACCATTAGGATCTGTCACTTCCATTTTTACAGGATGTCCTTTTGGAAGTGCATTAGCTTTATCATTAAGCATAAAGGTTAAAAACAAAGAATCTCCTGGCCTCCAAACACCACGTTCTCCATAGATATAGCCTTTTAATCCGCGTTGTAATCTATTTCCTGAAACATCAAACTTACTTAGAGATAGAGAGTTTCCGTCGGTAAGTCTCATATAACTCGTATTGTTATCTTTGGTCACAATGGCAAAAGAGGCATATTTATTGGCTTCATAAATTGCTAAACCTTCACCATTTGTAGTTACAGATCCGATTTCTTGTTGCTGAAAGTTGAATAATTTAACTGTAGCATTAGCTTCAGGATTTGTGTTTAAAATATTAGTAACCGCAAAATAGTAGGTGTTATCTGCGCCTTGTTTGGCTATTACACCTAAGTTAGATGCTATTAAGTTTTGTGCGACAATACGGTTTTCACTGTAATAAGCATCATTACAAGGATTGTCTCTTTGCCTCCAATTATGATTGTAATTTCTGTATCTATAGATTCTATTATCCCAATATTCTTCTTCTTTTAAATCTTCATCTTCAGTAGATGTTTCAGTATAATCACTTTCATAATAGTAATCATCTTCGTAGTAATAATCATCGTATTCATCATCTTCATTTAACGAACCGCTTGAGTTTGCTTCGCAATCATAAAGAGAATAGCTTTTATTGTAGTCAATTTCAATACGATAAATTGCTCCAGCATCTGCTTTAAAAAACTTAGACAAATCGATACTGTAAGCTTTCCATTTTCCTGAATTTTCTGCTGCAGATTGTAATTGAATGGTTTGTTTTGCGATACGACGACCAACACGTTTGATTTCGTTTTTATTGTTACTATTAAGTGGGTTGTCTTGCAAAAATTGTAAAACATTATCTTCAAATATCTTGATTACTCTAACATCAACAGCACTTAAGTTTACTGCCTCAAAATTAAATTTAAGATCATTAGAATTAGGTAAAATGGTTCCATTGCTAACAAGACGGACCATAGGCTTTACTTCTTCAAAGGATATCGCTTCAGAAAATGGTTGCTTCAGCTTATAACCATCTTCATTTTTTATGCCTTGAAACACATCTACCTGAATATTACCAACCAATTTAGTGTCTGGATAGACTTTTAATACATTACCAATGACTACAAATTTCGGTTTCTTAACACCTTGAATAGTCACTAACCCATCAAAATTTTGTTGATTTTTAATGGGATCAGAAAAGTTGATATACAAAAACTGTTCAGGGGTTTTATAAGGTTCAACATTGACAATTTTGAAATTGTTTATTCCAGGAATTTGAATTTTATTCTCGCCTTTATTGTCTGCTTTTATAGATTTACCATTCCATTTTATAAGTATCTCAGAGTCGTCAACTAAACGATTAATACTATCAATTCTAAATTCAAAAAGAGTTGAAGACGCGTTAAGTTCATCAAATTCTAGTTTTAATTTTTTTCCATTTTGAGAGGCTTCAACAAGTGTTTTTGCATCTTCTATAGAAATCACATCTGAAGATTTAATAACCGCTTCTATATATTGCCATTTTTTGCTATATGATTGTAATGCATTGGTATTGATACTAAAATTAGGAGTGATGGTTTTAAACTGAAACACATAGTCCTCATAATTTTTAGGCATGTTTTTATATATCTGGTCTAATTTGACCTTAACCTTATATTCCGTTGCTGGATCAAGATGTTCATCTGGAGTAAACACTAACGTGTGCTTATTTAAGACTGTTAATTTTCCATCAACATGAGGTGAAAGGTTGACAAGATCTCCTTCTAGTTCTTGACCTTCTTCCCAGCTTTCAACATCATTTGCAAGATTAATTTTGATAGGTTGAGTAACAGATTGTAACCCAGATGAGGTATAACTTATATAGTCTCTAAACTTAAATAGGTTATCTGTTTCTTGAGTAATGGTGTCTTTCTTTTTACAAGAAAATAATAGTGCTAAACAGAAAGTGACGGTAAAAAGATGTTTAAGTTTCATGGTGAGACGTTTTTGTTTGATTTACTTTAGATTCTAACTACCATTTGGTTGTAGAATACAGTAAATTTAAAGCATAACTAGGGCTTTAATGATGTGTTTATTTTATGTGTTCTAGATAAAATAGTATTCGTTGCTATTGAGATAGAATTCGTTTTTTAATACCTTAATCTTTATAAATTCCAATCTCTAGTTCACCTTTGTCATTCATTGTTGCGCGATACATACCAGCAGTATTAAACTCAGCAACCATATTTCCGTTTTTATCAACAGCTACAATACCACCATCACCACCAAGTTCTGGCACTTTGTTTTGAATCACCTCACGAGCAGCTTCTTTAAGCGACAATCCTCTGTATT
>CAJQOA010000136.1 GCA_905479815.1 uncultured Psychroserpens sp. | reverse complement strand
TCTATTTGATCTGGAGCAATATCAGTAACTAATTTATGAATAGCATCAAACTTTGACATGGCATTATCATATGCTTTTTTGTAACCTTCATCTGTTAAAGTATCTTGTCCAGTATAAACAATAAACCAAGGCACATCTAATCCGCCAGCTTTCATTTTTGGTAAATTAACTTGAGATTCTAAGTTTTGAGTATAGTTAATAGAATCTGTGAAATTCTTAATATTAATATCACAGTGTGTATCTAAGGTAATCACACGCTCATGAATAGCTTTTGCACGTTCAACTAATGCAATAGAATCATTTTTATCTGAAGTTAAATTTGATGATTTGTTGTCATTTTTACAAGATGTTACCATGATAATAAGACATAATGTGATATAGATAGATTTCATAAATTTAGATTTCATTTCGATTGTGAAGTTACAAAATCTTATATTTAAAAATGAATTTGGTTAACCTCTATAGATATTTCATAGTCTTGCTTTTCATAGCACTGCTTAGTTGTAAAGAAAAACAAGCAAACCCTTATGAATGGAAAACCATTGAGGTCACTGCTACCGCTTATAATTCTTTAGCGTATCAAACGAGTTCTAATCCGCACATTACAGCATTTGGAGATAGTTTAAAACCAGGACTAAAGTACATCGCAGTGTCTAGGGATTTACTCAAAAATGGACTAAGACACAATACTTTGGTTAAAATTGAGGGTGTAGAAGGCACGTATTTAGTCAAGGATAAAATGAATAGACGATTTAGAAAACGAATAGACCTTTATATGGGAACTGATGTTAAAGCTGCAAAAAAATGGGGCAAACGCAAAGTTAACATCAGTTATAGAATAGAAATTGAAAAAGATTCTACTGTGACTAAATAAATCTAGTTTTTAATCTCTGCTTCAGATAAAATAAAAGGATAGGCCTTTTTTACTTCCTGAAGCTCTTCTTGAGTCAATTTGTTTGATGGTTTCTTGAAAATTGTTGTTGCGTAATCATTTCGCAATTCATAGTATGCTTTTGTGATTTCATCTTGTACTTTAATATAGAATTCATACGATGTTTCTGAATCGTTTGCCAATGATACGACAGCTTTTGTTGGATTGTCTGATGATTCTTTATCTGTTAAACCAGCACAGTAATCACAAGAGCCATCCCCATTATTATTTAAGAATACTTTTGTAATATCTTTAAGTTCATCAATAGAAATAAGCACATTGTCTACAAGTAATTCATCCTTTGCATTGATTTTTATTTCTAAAATATTACGCATGTTAATTATTCCTTCAGTGCAATCAATATTTGGCGGACAAGGCGGTGGTAATTTTCTATTAATGCCAATATCTTCTTTTGGTATGACAGCGGTTACTAAGAAAAAAATAAGGAGTAAAAATGCAATGTCTGCCATTGATCCAGCATTGACTTCTGGGTAATCTCGTCTTGAACTTTTCATAATAGTGAGTGTTTATATCCCAAATACCTTTCAGTAAAAAAGATGATTAATAATAGGAGAGAAGACACAAAAACGATACCACAATATTTAATAAACGCAAAAAGACCAGCATACAATGTGTTTGCTGGTCTTAATGGATTTTATATTGAAAATGAATTTCAATATAGAGTTTTGATTGATGAATAATTTAATTATAACATTAACGTAACGTTTCTAAATCGTCGTTTGTTGTATGTGAGGTATTGATAATTTTATGTAATGCTTTCATGGTAGATTGATTTTTTTAATTGATGATGTGTTATAAACTATCTATAACGTCTTTTTTGGTTCCAAGTATAAATTCGTGTTTCAGTTGATGTACTTGTTAATTGGTTGCTGTTTAAAGTTCTCATGATTTTTGATTTTTTTGATTAATGATGTGTTATTGTTTATAGATTAATTATCTAAAACGTCTCTTTTTGTTCCAAGTATAAATTCTTGTTTCAGTTATTGTACTTGTTAATTGATTGTTGTTTAAAGTTCTCATAATAATTGATTTTAATAATTGATGTTATACTATAAAGACGACAGTTTTATAAATTTGTTACAGTACTATGCATAACAAAGTAGTTATTTAACAAATTTTAACACTCATAGGTGCGAATTACTTTTCAATTGTTGTGAACAATATGCCTTGATAACAGTGTAATAGGTTAATTTTGTAAGAATTTTTTTTTCAGAAGCTATTAAATTGTATGTCCGAAATTTTGCAAGTAACATCAAGTAAAGAAACGAAAAAGCGTCTCTATGACTATCAAATTGCCGACTTAAAGCGCATTTTTGAAGTATTTGATGCTGCACCAGATAATTATAATCTATTATATCAATTGCCAACAGGTGGTGGTAAAACGGTTATTTTTTCTGAAATCGTTAGGCAATACATAAAAAAGCATAAAAAGAAGGTTGTGATCTTAACACATCGTATTGAGTTGTGTAAGCAAACGTCTAAAGTGTTGAATAATTTTGGCGTCAATAATAAAATTATCAATAGTAAAGTTAAAGAGTTACCAGACCAAGATCAATACGAATGTTTCGTAGCCATGGTTGAAACTTTAAATAACAGACTTAATGATGGTAAGCTTAATTTAGAAGATATTGGTCTAGTCATTATTGATGAAGCCCATTATAACTCATTTAGAAAGTTATTCGGTTTTTTTGAAAACTGCTTTATTCTTGGAGTGACTGCAACACCTTTAAGTAGTAACATTAAGTTACCAATGAAAGACAATTACAAAGAGTTAATTGTTGGTGATAATATTTCAACCTTAATAAAGAATGGCTTTCTGGCCTCTGCGGAAATATATAACTACGATGTATCGCTTAATACACTTAAAATAGGAATCAATGGAGATTACACTGTAAAATCTTCTGAAGCATTATACTCTAATACAGCAATGCAAGGTAAATTACTGTTTGCTTATGAAGAGCTCAGTAAAGGAAAGAAAACTCTTATTTTTAATAATGGTATTAATACATCAAAAGAAGTATACTATACTTTTAAACGCGCTGGTTACGATGTACGTCATTTAGATAATACATGTAATAAGCAAGAGCGTAAGGATATTTTAAAATGGTTTAAAAATACACCTGGAGGTATTTTATCATCAGTTAGTATTTTAACAACTGGTTTTGATGAACCTTCTGTAGAATCTATAATTTTAAATCGTGCTACACGTTCGTTGACCTTATATTTTCAAATGATTGGAAGAGGCTCAAGGGTTCGTGGCGATAAAAATTCGTTCAAGGTTATAGATTTAGGAAACAATGCGATTAGATTTGGGCCTTGGAGTCAGCCTGTAGATTGGCAACATATATTTAAAAACCCAGATTTTTATTTAGAGAACCTTCGTAATGATGAAGATATTGAGCGTGAATTTATCTATGAAATGCCAGATTCTCTAAAAAAGCGTTTCAAGAAAAATCCTAATGACGATTTTGATATTAAAGAAGAATACAAAAAAGTCACAAGAGAAGGTAGCAAATCTATGAAAGCTATAGAAAATAGTATTGCACAACATTCAAAGTTAGTGATTGCAAATAGTGAAGATGTGTTTGAAGCTAGAGAGCTGTCTAAGCTATTGCATGATGATATTTGTTATCGTATTAAGCAATATTGCTACTGTATTATGAACAGTACAAAAAACTATAAAGAATGGCTATTAGAAGAGTATATTCGTAAACTTCGTTTGAGTTTCAATGGAAAGTTTTAACGTATAATTTAAATAATTAAGTTTTAAACACGTTACTTTTGAGATTAGGTATAGTTTTTGAATTAGCTATATCAAACTATTCTATGATGAAATATAAGATCATCTTACTACTTTTTTCATTATTTGCGTTGCAAGTTTATGCGCAACCAGATAAAAATGAAAAAAAATCAATAAAAATTCCTGCTAAAGAAACGGAGAAAAAGGACACGACGTCTGTAAAACTGGATATCAAGCCTAACTCTAAAATAGGAATTACAAAAGTTAAAAAGAATATCGCTGGTATTACTGTACCTAAAGAAAGCAAAGTTTCTATTACGAAACCAAAGAAAGAGTTTTCTATGATTGATGACAACGGATTGCGTAATCCGGGAGAATTATTTGAAAAGCGTTTCAATAAAGTCGCAGTAGAGCAAGGGCTCAAAATTGAGACGATGGCAGATGTCTTTTTAGGCGAAATTAAAAGTAATGGTGCCTTTGTAAAAATTGTTTGTCGTGACCATGAATATCCAGATGGAGATCTGGTACAAGTTAGGGTTAACGATGATATCATCATACCAAGGTTATTGTTAACTGGAGGCTACAAAGGGTTTAATGTAGACTTATTAGTAGGAAGTAATAAAATTGAATTTCTAGCTTTAAATCAAGGGGACTCGGGACCAAATACTGCTGAGTTTATTGTTTATGATGATAATGGTAATTTGGTGTCTTCAAAAAAATGGAACCTCCTTACAGGTGTGAAAGCAACAGTGATCGTACTTAAAGACGCTAACCCAATTACTGAAAAAGATCCAAAAAAAAATTAAAGACTCTCTAGATCTCTCGATAAGCTATTAAATAGTTTAGCTTTTGCTTTCAAATATTTATTTTGAACTTCCACAGCTTTTAATTGTGAATCTATCAAACTCTTTTCGCGAGAATTAATTAAAAACAATGAGCTTTCACCAAAGCTAAATTTGCGTTCCTCAGCACTAAGCATTGTTGTATAGTCTTTAACAATGTCTTCAATAAGATTATTTTGCGTTTCAAAAGACTCTAATACTCTGTAGAGCGACAATACTTTATTTTGAATCGTAATTTTTGTATTACTAATATCAAATTGTGCATCTTGAAGTTTATACTTGGCCAATTTTAAATCACCACGTTCTTTCCGAAGGAAAAGAGGAAATGCAATACTAAATCCGGCTTTATATTGGTTCGTATTAAATGATCTTGCAATATCTGCATCTTGTGTCAAGAAATTATACTGTACATCAATTTTAGGTAATAATTTATTAGCCTTTAGTCGTTTATCTACTTCTAAGCCTTGAAATTTATAATTAAGAGATCGTAGTTTTGGATGATTTTCTAAAACAAAATCGGTCAGTGGTAAGCCCGAAATTTCTAAGACATCATCCACTGAGTCTTCAATAAAAGCATCAGGAATAACATTTGATTGTAACTCTATAGGAATGTCATTATTTAACCATAAATATGTTGACAAATCCAATGACGCTTTCATCAATTTCACTTTAGCTTGCTCTAAACCAAGCGTTCTGTTTTTTACAGTAATACCTGCTTCAATAGAATCTATTGCTGCTTTGTCACCATTTTCAACACTTCGTTTAACACCTTGAAACCTATTTTTTGAATTTTTCAAAAACTGCTCATATATGCGAGTTTCATTATAAGCTTGTAACCAATTAAAATAGGAGAGAGAGGCGTCAAATAGAATTTGATTGACTAATATTTCTCTATCAGCAACGGTTTGCTCTCTAAAGAATTTTGCTTTCTTTAAATCTGCCATACGTTGATTAATAAATAAGCCTTGGCCTAAAGATGCCGATATACCAGCACTGTATAATCCGTCTTCTGGAACATTTGCTTGCGGATTCAAAAACACACCATCATTTTGCTCAAAATTACCTTTAAGCTCAATACCATACCAAGTTGGGATTTTAAACGTAGCATTTAATTGATCAAAATATTCTAAGTTTTTAAAGGTCTTCCGTTCGTTGTCTACTTCAATTTTAGGATCAAAAGCGCCACGTGCTTTCATTAAGTTGGCTTGACCAATTTGTATTGTCAATTCTGCCTGTTTAGCAATTGGATGGTACTTTTTTACATATCCCAAATACTCACTAAAACTCAAAGTAATAGAGTCTTGTGTTTGTGCGAATGATAATGAAGTGATAAATGCTAATGTGATTGTTAGAAATCTATTCATTTCTATTTGTCTTTTTTAGTTTTTGATTCTCCTTCTGGCTGATAATAATTTGGTGGAAACCCATTAAGTTTTCTCCATAATTCGTACCAAATTGGTACATCTTCTAGAAGTGCAATTGTTTTTGCGCCAGAGCCAACTCTAATAGCTTCAGGCCATGCGTGGTCTGTTTTATCTGGAGCGAGTAAAACTCTAAATTTTCCATTTTTACTTATGAAATTCTCTATAGCTACAACTTCAGCACCATAAGTTCCATATGAAACGTTAGGCCAACCACTAAATACGATTGCTGGCCAACCATCAAATTGTACACGAACTTTTTCATAGGGATGTACTAATGGTAAATCTATTGGGTCTACAAACATTTCAACAGCCAAATCATAATCAGAAGGCATGATGCCTACTAATTGTTGACCTTCTTTGAATGTTTCTCCAATACCTCCAATTAAGGCTTTATTGATATATCCATTTTGTGGCGCTTTGATATAATACATATCATTACGCATTTCATAACTTGTATAAGCACTTTCTAGCTTTGTGACTTGAGCTTCAGCATCAAAGCCACTAGATTGTGCAGTAAACTTATCACTCTGTGCTTTTGAAATTTTATCTGCATATTGAGCGCTCACACGATTAATTTCGACCATAGCATTAATCACTTGATTTTTAGACGCAAGAAACGTATTCTCTTGAGAAATTAATTTGGCTTGAGATTCTTGAAATTTAGAACGCTTTTCTTCTAATTGAGTTAAAGATTTAAGCCCTTCTTCATATAGTTTTTCTGTAGCACCAATTTGTCGTTCTGCAATACCTAAGTTAATTTTTACAGCCTCTAAATCAATACTGTCACTCTTTACTTTTAACTTAGATTGTAGTAACTTATTTTGTGCCTGTTCTAGTTTTAATTGTCGCTCTCTACTTAAAGCACCAATTTGATTATTAAGTGCATTAACTTTTGATCCATATGATACAACAGAAGCTTCCTTTGCTTTAATTTGCTGACCTGTACGATTGACAAGGTTAGGATCAAAATATTCATTTTTCACTTCAGAAATGAACAATATTGTATCTCCTTTCTTAACAAAGTCACCTTCTCTTACATACCATTTTTCTATACGTCCAGGAATTGGAGACTGTATGGTTTGTGGTCGTTGATCTGGTGTTAAAGTTGTCACACTGCCACGACTATTAATGTTTTGTGTCCATGGTAAGAACATGATAATAAATACCACAATTGCAAATGCAAACAAAAAGCGATTAAAGTGTTTGAAATGTCTTTTATGAAAGACTTTTTTAACCGATTTATAACTAGATAAATCAACTTTTGTATTCAGTTTATTATTTGAAATATTAAGCATAATCTTAGTTGTTTGATACTATTCTACCTTGTTCTAAATTGATAACTCTAGTGCAGCTTGTTTTCCAATCTAAATTGTAACTAACTACGACTAATGACCATGGGTTGTTATTGTCTGTCAAAAACTCCATAATACTCTGAGCTTCTTGTTTTTCAAATTGATCTAAAGGATCTTTTAGTAGTAATAATTTTGGCTTTTTAAGGATGCTTCTTGCTAATACTATTTTTTTAGATACTGTAGAAGAGAGTCTTTTGCCTTCTGGATATAGAATAGTATTTAAACCTTTAGCTTGAGATTTTACAAAAGACACCAATTTAGTTTTTTCTAGAACGAAATCCAGATCGTCGTCTGTTATACTAGAGTCTCCAAATGTTAAATTCTCTTTGATAGTACCTTCAAAAGGTGATTCTTCTGGTAATGATTGTCCAATATTTGATCTGTAATCATTCAACTTAACACCTTGTATTGCAACATCATTTACATATAACACTCCAGAAGTTGGTTGATTTATACCAGCAATTAATTTTAATAAGGTTGATTTTCCTGAACCATGAGATCCATGAATCAAAATACGATCTTTTGTATTAATTGTTAAGGATACATTATCAATTATAGGTTTCATCATATCTGGTACGATATAACTTAAACTGTCTAATTCTATTGAAAATGCTTTAGTTTCACTAATACTTCCGCCATCTTGTGCTTCTAATTCTTTGTCCACAACTTGACCAATTTTCTCAATAGATGTCAATACATCGTAAAAGGACTCTAAACCTAAGATTAGTTTTTCAACAGAATTAATGACTAAAAGTATAATGATTTCTGCAGCTACAAATTGTCCAATATTCATCTCTTGGTTGAGTACTAAAAAACCACCAATAACTAATAATCCTGCAGTTACTAAGATTTTAAAACCTATAAGTTTTATAAACTGTTGTACTAAAACTTTGAAATGGCCTTCACGAGCATCTAGATAATTAGAGACTAACTCATCATTTTTTTGCAGTGCTAGAGTTGTTTTTCCAGATAGTTTGAAACTTAAAATAGAACGTGCCACTTCTTGGATCCAATGCGCCACTTTATATTTTTGCTTAGATTCATCTAAACTCGTATCTAATCCGCGTTGTGCCGAAAATTTAAACACAATATATATTAAGAGAATGAGTAACATTCCGTAGATAATAAAAAATGGATGATAGAAGGATAAGAGCATCAATCCAAAAATAATTTGAAGTATTGCTGCTGGGAAATCTATCAATATTTTTGATAATCCTTTTTGTACGGTTAGCGTATCAAAAAAGCGATTTGCTAATTCTGGCGGATAATAACTACGTAATTCGCTCATTTTTATCTTCGGAAAACGATATGCAAACTCAAATGAAGAACGTGTAAAAATCTTTTGTTGTACATTTTCAATAATACGCATTTGCATGAGCTGCAATAGACCTACAAAAGCAACACCTAGTGTTACTAAGATGACAAGAACAATCCAAGAACTGCTTATTTGAGCACCTTGAAGAAGGTTTATGATAGCTTGAATTCCTAAAGGAAGTGAAAGGTTTACTAATCCAGCAAAAATTGCATAATAAAATACTTGCCTGATGTCCTTTTTATCTAATTTTAAAAGTCCAATTAAGCGTTGCCAAGAGGTTAAAATAGTTTTGGTCATTAATTACTTTTTTAAAGCATTTGATACTAAGTGGGTGAAATAATCTGAAGGTTGGGTCTCGTCATTACAGTCTGTTAAAGACTTAAAATGATCTTTCAAGAAATGTTGATGGAGAGCACCTTCAATAACAGTACTAGCCAAACTATGTGGAAACTTATAGGTGGCATTTACTTCTATAATCATATCATGTAATCGTGTAACTAAGCGTTTATAAATTGAAAAATAACCATCTTTATTTTCGTCATCTACCTCTTTTGTTAAATAGGATTTTGAATATTCATTGATTACAACACGACTCAAAATCACTTCATTAATATGTGCAAAAGTGGAATCAGACTCTATTGTTCTTGTTAATATATTAATTGCTTTTTCTAATTTTTCATTAGGATTAGACATGTTAGTTGTAGAAAAAACGAGTTGATATTCTAACCAACCCCAATACCAAGAGGTTAAATAGAGTAGGAGCTTGTGCTTACTTTCAAAGTATCTATAGATAGAGCTTTCATTAGATCCAATAATAGCTCCTAGCTTTTTGAAGGTGAAGCTGTCAAAGCCTATATCATCAATAAGATTGATACTATGCTCTATAATTCGCTTACCCAGATCTGAAGATTCTGGATCTTTTAAATAGATCTTATCATTGATGTCAATTTTAAGATTTGAAAGTAAAGTTTTCATATTAATTATATTTACACGCAAATATAATAGTATTACTATTGATATGAAATATTTTAACATTTATTAACTATATTTTTTCATCCTTTGAAAATTCAGAGATATAGCGTATCTTTGAAAATTGATGATGTATTCATCAAAACATTTAAAAACAACAGAATATAAAGAATGGCAAAGTCGCAACAGACATTTAGTAAAAGTGAAAAAGAAAAGAAGCGTTTAAAAAAACGTGAAGACAAGCGTAAAAAAATGGAAGCGCGTAAGAAAGAACAAGAAGAAAATGGAGGAGCAGAAAGCATTCCATTTGCTTACGTAGATCAATTTGGTAATCTAACAGATACGCCACCAGATCCAGCTGACAAAGTTAAAGTTAAGGCAAAAAACATCGTTTTAGGTGTGCCTAAAAAAGAAGATATAGAAGAAGAAGAATACGATCCAATTAGAAAAGGTAAAGTATCTTTCTTTGATCATTCTAAAGGATTCGGTTTCATTATTGATACTGAAGACCAAGAAAAATACTTCTGTCACGTTAGTGGATTAATTGACGAGATAAACGAAAACGACAAAGTACAGTTTGAATTAGAAAAAGGGAATCGTGGTATGAATGCGGTTCGTGTGAAAGTGATTTAAATACTGTAAAGTAAATATAAAATCTAAAGCCAAAATTGAATGTATTCGATTTTGGTTTTTTTATGGAATACAACCTAATTCTTCAACACATCCCATTTTAAGGTTTTCTAAAGTGATATTTCCAACACGAATTCTAACCAATCGTAACGTAGGAAACCCAACTACAGCAGTCATTTTGCGTACTTGTCTAAATTTACCTTCGTTTATAGTGAGTGAAATCCAAGTTGTTTTACCATGGCGTTCATCACGAATTTTTTTAGCACGCTCAGGAAAATCAGGAAAGCTTTCTAATTTAAAAGCTTTGCAAGGTTTTGTTAGATACGTTTCACTTTGGTGACTAATGGTGACACCATTTTGTAATTGAATTATTGCTTCTGGTGTAATCTCTCCATCAACTTGCGCATAGTATTCTTTGTCTGTTTTGGAGCTTGTTATATCATAACTCACTTTTCCATCTGTTGTTAGTAGGAGTAGGCCTTCAGAGTCTTTGTCTAATCGACCAATTGCCATTGTGCCTTTTGGAAAATCATATAATTCTCCTAAAAATTTTTTGTTGATTTCGTGTTTGGCGTTTGTTTGAAACTGACTTAAATATCCATACGGTTTGAAAAGTCTAAAATGACGATGTTCCATATTAAAGATTACCCTTTAAAATAGAATACACCAAATCTTTAGTAATCGTCCTATCTTTTGCCTTTTCTTTTATCATATCAAATGACATTCTAAAATCACAACCTGTTTTGTAAGCGCTACAGCCGTAAGCTGTTTTCCCTTTCATGATAGTTCCGTTTTGACATTTAGGACAATTGACAGCGCTTGATGATGCACTAGTGTTTTTTTCTTCGGAAATTTTAGTAGCTCTTTTTTTTGCTTCTAAAACGAGTTTAAAGGCCTCATCAAAACGCAACAATCCTTCTGAAGTTCCAGTTGTTGAATTGAATCCTTTTAAATTTACAGTTGATCCTTTTTGAAGTAATCTTATAAATTGTTTTTCAGAAATTTTCTTTCCGTAGTTTTCAAAAGGCATTACAAAATGACATCCTGTTTTAAATGCACTACAACCATAAGCAGATTTTCCTTTTAAAATAGATCCTTTTTTGCATTTTGGGCATGTTTCTGAAGTAATACCAGCAGTAGTTTTTGTTTTAGTTTTTGCTTGTCGTTGCTTGACAACTGTGGCTTGTGAGATATTGGCGCGCTTAGTTTCGCTACGAACGTCATAGACCAATTCATCAACCATTTTTTTCATATTCTTGATGAAAAGACTGGCGCTATATTCTCCTTTTTCTATGTCTTTAAGTTGTTTTTCCCAACGTCCTGTAAGCTCTGCAGATTTCAATAATTCACTCTGTATCGTATCAATAAGTGCAATACCTGTAACGGTTGGTATGAGTTGCTTTTTGTTACGTTTTATGTATTGACGCTTAAATAACGTTTCAATAATATTAGCTCGTGTTGACGGTCTTCCAATGCCATTCTCTTTCATTAAATCTCTTAATTCATCATCA
This sequence comes from uncultured Psychroserpens sp., assembly GCA_905479815.1. Classification (GTDB taxonomy): domain Bacteria; phylum Bacteroidota; class Bacteroidia; order Flavobacteriales; family Flavobacteriaceae; genus Psychroserpens. The sequence goes on along the minus strand of CAJQOA010000136.1, from coordinate 1,172 downwards.
TCAATTTGTTTTCCAGCAGTTTCCATAGCGCGTAGGAGTGAAGCTTCAGTAAATTGATTTGGTGGCTTGGTTTGTTTCTCCAAGAAAGATGGTACATGAGGTCCTTTTTCACCTTTTACAAATGTTGGTAATGTGTCTTTATCAGATGTGCTTGAAGATGGTGACTTTCCGAATTTAAAAACTACCTTCCAACCGTCTTTTAAAATCTCTTTTCCAGTCGTTTTAAAATTAACATTTGCTGCTTTTCCAATAACTGTTGTGTTTGAGACTTCGCAATCTGGATAAAACACTGCGATAAAGCGTTTTACGATAATATCATAAACTTGCTGCTGATTGTATTGCAGGTTAATTTGCATACCTGTTGGGATAATCGCATGGTGATCTGTTACTTTTTTATCATTGAAAACTTTAGCCGATTTCTTTATTTTTTTACCAAGAAGCGGTTGTGTTATCTCAGTATATTTTGTGAGTTTTGCAAGAATACCGTGTACTTTTGGGTACACGTCATTTGGTAAAAATGTGGTATCTACCCTTGGGTATGTTACTGCTTTTTGTTCGTATAATTTCTGTACAATTTTTAAAGTCTCATCTGCTGAGAATCCAAACTTCGTATTGCAATAGACTTGTAAACCTGTTAGATCAAAGAGTTTTGGAGCGTATTCTTTACCTTTCTTTTTTGTCGTCGATACAATTTCAAAATCATCCTCTTTTACTTTATTTGCTAGGATTTCTCCATCTTGCATTTTGAGAAAACGACCTTCCTCATATGCGAATAAGGTATCACGATACATCGTTTGTAGTTCCCAATAGGGTTGAGGCTTAAAATTCTCAATCTCTTTAAAGCGATTAACAACCATTGCCAGTGTTGGTGTTTGTACTCGGCCAACAGATAGCACTTGTTTATAACCACCATGTTTCACAGTGTACAAACGTGTTGCATTCATGCCCAGTAACCAATCGCCAATAGCGCGAGAAAATCCTGCGTAATAAAGGTTGTCATAATCTTTAGAGTCTTTAAGATTTCCAAAACCTTCTTTAATAGCTTCTGTCGTTAATGATGAAATCCATAAGCGTTGCACTTTGCCTTTGTAATTTGCTTGATCTAAAACCCAACGTTGAATGAGTTCTCCTTCTGTACCAGCATCACCACAGTTGATGACTAAATCTGCTTT
>CAJQOA010000135.1 GCA_905479815.1 uncultured Psychroserpens sp. | reverse complement strand
TATTATCAAAGTAGATCTCAATGATTAAATTTTTAGACTTAAATAAAATTAATTCAAAGTATGAAGAGACCTTTACTTCTCGTTTTAAAGCATTTTTAAACTCGGGTTATTATATAAAAGGTTCTGAGGTAAAAGAATTTGAAACAAGTTTTGCCAATTATTGTGGCACAAAACATTGTATAGGTGTTGCTAATGGTCTTGATGCGTTAACTTTAATTTTTAAAGGGTATATAGAACTCGGTAAATTAAACGTAGGTGATGAAGTACTGATTCCTGCAAATACCTACATTGCGACCATATTATCTGTCATAAATTCTGGTCTTAAGCCAATTTTTGTTGAGCCAGAAGAAACGACTTTTAATATCTCATCTTCGGAAATTCAAAAACACCTAACTTCTAAAGTTAAAGCGATATTGGTCGTTCATTTATATGGTCAATTAGCAAATATGCTTGACATAAATGCCATAGCAAAAGACCATAATTTACTTGTTATCGAAGATGCAGCGCAAGCTCATGGAGCAGTATCTATTTCCGAAGACAGAAAAGCTGGAAACTTATCTGATGCAGCAGGCTTTAGTTTTTATCCTACTAAAAACCTTGGCGCTTTAGGTGATGCAGGTGCTGTTACCACAAATGATGATGACTTAGCAGCCTGTATTAAATTACTGCATAACTACGGAAGTTCTAAAAAATACGTCAACGAAAAAATAGGTGTAAATAGCAGGTTAGATGAAATTCAAGCGTCATTTTTAAACATTAAATTAAAAGATTTAGATGTAGATAATGAGAAGCGACGTGACATTTCTAAATTGTATTTAAAAGGTATAGATAATCCAAAAATTACACTTCCTTTTTATGATGGCTCCAATAATCACGTATTTCATGTTTTTGTTATTAGAGTAGAGGATAGAACTCATTTTATAAACTATTTAGAGCAAAAGAACATTGGATACCTTATACATTATCCTATTGCACCACATCATCAAAAAGCGTTGCTTTCTTATAAAGCTTTATATTTGCCAATCACAGAAAAAATTCATGACACAGTAGTTAGTATCCCAATGAGTCCTGTAATGACTGATGATGAGATTGAAACAATTATTAATGCCCTAAACCTTTATTAATTGAAGAACTTGATTAAATACATTAATACTAATGTATTATTTAAAGTTGCGCATTTGAACTCTGCAACTATAATTACTAAGATTATTGCTGGCATTCTAACATCTAAAGCAATTGCTTTTTTTATTGGTGTTGAAGGCATGGCATTGATTGGTAATCTTAGAAATTTCTTGAGTGCCATACAATCTATTTCAATCCTTGGGTTTTATAATGGTGTTGTAAAGACTATTGCCAAATTTAGAGATGATAGTGTCAATCTAAGTAAAACCTTATCTACGGCGTATTACTTGTGTTTTTTTTCAACGATTATAGTTTCTTTTCTTTGTTATTATAATGCTCAATACATAAACGATCTACTGTTTACGTCCTATTATGACTTTGCGTATGTGATTAAAATAATGGCATTAGCATTACCATTTTATGCCTTAAATATGATGAGTTTTTCTATAATGAATGGCTTTTCTAATTATAAAATGCTGCTCATTATAAATATTATAGGCCAAATTTTAGGCTTGCTAGTTACCTTACTTTTAATTTATCAAGACCGTATTGATGGTGCCTTAGTTGCAGCAGTTGTAGCACCATCTTTAATATTCTTAATTACTTTAGTTGGTATTGTAAACAGGAGAAATTTAATGACCTATATCAAAACCGATCATATCAGTTTTGATATCTTAAAGTCATTTGGACCTTATGCAGCTATGGCTTTGGTGACAGCAATTGCTTTACCACTAATTTCTATTTGTATTCGTAATTATATCATTTCTGAAATTGGAATAAAAGAAGCTGGTTATTGGGAAGCAATGAATAGGATTTCTAATTACTATTTGATGTTTATTACATCTATAATCACGTTGTATATTCTTCCTAGATTTAGTAAAATTCACACTAAAAAGGAATTCAAAAAAGAGATTTTAGGATTTTATAAATCAGTAATTCCCATATTTGGTATAGGTTTAATAGTCCTTTACTTTTTAAGACCTTTAATAGTGCCGCTTATCTTTTCCGAAGAATTTCAACCAACAGAAAATTTGTTCTTTTGGCAGCTTTTAGGAGATTTTATGAAGGTTTTATCGCTCGTGATTTCGTATCAATTCTTAGCTAAAAAAATGTTTACACATTTTATTGTTATAGAGGTTTTCTTAGTCATAACACTCTATTTTTCTAGCGTCTATCTCATTGATGAGTTTGGTGTTGAAGGAGCAGTTATAGGACATTTTTTAAGTTATTTAATGCATTATGGCATTGTGTTACTTATTTTTGGTACATCGCTGTTTGGGATAATCCCAGAAACATCTCAAGAGTCATAACTAGATATCTGGTTTAATGCCAAAACAAAATAACGATTATACAAGTATCTTTAAATCCACATCTCTCTTTGGAGCTGTTCAGGTATTTAATATCTTAATTTCGGTTATTAGGTCAAAAGTTATTGCAATTTGGATTGGACCAACTGGTATGGGGATTTTGGGTCTCTTAACATCAACTTTAAAAGTAGTAGGTGAGTTCACTAAATTAGGATTAAGTACCACAGCAGTTAGAGAAATTGCACAAACCGAAAGTAAAGGAGATACTCAGGAAACCAATTTAATAATTGCAACCATTAGAAAGGTTGTATGGTTTACTGGCTTGCTTGGAGTTATAGTGACGCTAATTTTTTCTCCATTATTAAGTTACCTCGCTTTTGATGGTTATGACTACACATTAGCTTTTGTTTGGATTTCTATATCGTTACTTTTTAATCAGCTTTCTGCTGGACAATTAGCAATTCTTCAAGGATTTAGAAAGCTAAAATTACTAGCCAAGGCTAATTTACTTGGTAATTTTATTGGACTACTTATAAGTTTACCACTCTATTACTTTTTTAGGTTAGACGCTATAGTTCCAGTTATTATTGTCTCGTCTTTTGTAGCACTCGTAGTGAGTTGGTTATATTCAAAACAGGTTAAAGTTAATGCACCTAAGCTGTCTAATAGTGACGCTTATGATAAAGCTAAAGGGATGCTCCATTTGGGCCTTATGCTTAGTCTTAGAGGTTCTATTACTTTAGTCGCTGCTTATGTGTTTCAATTGTATTTGAGTCATGTTGGAGGTATTGATGAGGTTGGTTATTATGTTGCAGGTTTTATGATTATAAACTCATATGTAGGCATGGTTTTTAATGCTATGAAAACAGACTATTTCCCTAAACTATCCGGTGTTATCGATAATTTACAAGACGTAAATAAAATTGTAACCAATCAATCTATTATCGGTATTTTAATTATAGGTCCTTTGGTTGTTGCCTTTTTATCGTTCTTGCCATTGATAGTTAGATTATTATACACACCTGAATTCTTGGTCATCATTGCGTTTGTGTCTTGGGCGATTCTTGGTGTATTATTTAAAACATTATCATTTTCTATGGGTTATGTTATATTGGCAAAAGGCGATTCTAAATTGTTCATTAAAACAGCCGTTTTTTTTAGCGCTTTAATGCTTGCTTTTAATATTATAGGCTACCATTTTTATGGACTAGAAGGTTTAGGTATAAGCTTCCTGTTGTATTATACGATTCATTTCTTCGGAATTAAATTAATAACAGCTAAGCACTATAAACTCAGTTTGGATAAAAGTTTAATGACTATTTTTCTTGTGCTCTTTGGTTTGTCTATAGCTACTTTTCTATCGACTTACATCAATCAATCTATTTATAAATATGTAATTTGCTCTATCTTATTGATCATTACATTAGCATATTCATATCGTCAATTGGATAAAAGAGTTAACTTTAAATTCTTGATACAACGCATTTTTAATAAAGATAATGAGTAAGCATAGAACCAATAATTCAAGTCGTCGCGGCATTAAGAAAAGAATACAATTCTTTTTTAAAGTCAACTGGTATAAGACCTTGTACTTTAATTTTAAAATGCTTCCCTTTTCTCAGGCTAAAAAATTGCCTTTTTATTTCTACGGAAAAGTAAAATTTTCAAGCTTAAACGGATCAGTTAAAATCGAAGCGCCTATCAAACGCGCCATGATTGGTTTTGGTCAACCCTATGAAATGAACACAACCCAAATGGGAATTGCAGAACTTATTTTGTCTGGAACCTTGATTTTTAAAGGATATACTCAGTTTGGAAAAGACTATTTCATATTTATTAAAAAAGAGGCAACGTGCTCATTTGGAAACATGTCTTCGTTAGGGTCACGAGGTAAAGTTATTTGTACTAATAGTATAGCATTGGGTGATTACGCAAGATTAGGTTCAGAATGTCAAATCATTGATACTAATTTTCATAAGATGATTAACACTGTGTCTCTAGAAGAATATGATATGTCGCATCCAATTGTGATAGGGAATTATAACTTTATAAGTAATAGAGTCACATTGCTTTCTAAAACGAAGACTCCAGATTACTGTACTATCGCATCAAACACCCTATGCAATAAAGATTACCAATCTTTTGGTAACAATATTTTGGTTGGAGGTGTGCCAGCAAGCTTATTAAAAGAGAATATTTCTAGGGACTGGAAAGGAGAGCAAACTGCTATGTTAAAGAATTTAATTATGTCTTAAGTAACTTTTTTAATGTGATTTTTAAATTATTAAATAACCTGTTTGGTATAGTGGTGATATTATAAAAAAGGACTTCATTTTTTTGGTCATTAATTTTTATATTTTTCAGCCCAAAATCTTCCATTTTAAAATTAGTAGTTTTTTTAGAAGCCTTATTAATGTCATTTAATACATTACTTCCATGAACAAATTGAATCCATAAGCGTTCACTTTTATTTATGATTTGATTTTTGTGAGACCTCCAATAATGATGTTCTTTAGATAATACACTTTCGAAATTTTTCTTCTCACTAATAACACTCATAAAAGGGTTGAATTCTTTTTTCACCAACCTTAATTGATAGTTTTTATTTTTCAGCATAATTAACTGATACCCTAGATTAATATTAATTACAGAGATTTCTGGTCTATATAAGTTTTGAATTGTTTGAATAAAATTTTCATGCACGATATCATCGTTATCTAAACGCGTTGTAATAATAAAATCTTTTTTAGAATCGGCTTTGACAAAATTAGAGATATCTTTTTCTAAATTTTTAAACCCATCAATGAATAGAGGCTGAAAAATAGGTAATTGAGTTTTTAAGTTTTCAATTTTTTGATTGTAAAGCTCTGGAGTGTCTATGTCAAAACAAACAAGCCATTTAAAATTGGTGTTAGTTTGGTTTTTGATGGATGGTAAGCAGTACGTTTCAAAAATACTAAAACGTTCATCCAACCATGTATTTGATAATACATGGTTGTCACTATCTGGATTATGCCAATTTTCGTTTTTTAAATTAAACCGTGTTATTAAATAGTGTTCCATTTTAAGATATATTCTGAGACCACGTTTCTATATATTTCTGAGTAATTTTAATAAAATTATGTTCTTTCTCAATAAAGTTTCTTGCATTTGATCCTATCTTAATAATAGATTCAGGTTGCTCTATTAACCAGCTTAGTTTGTCTACTAAATCATTGACATCTGGTAATGCATTTATAGCGATTGTATCTTCTTTAATATTATAATAATCTAGCCATTGCTGTTCTGCTCCAGTAAATACCACCTTGCCTTTAGACATGGCTTCTAGAGCATTATAGCCTTGATCATAAGCATATACTTGATCTAAGAAGATATGACACGAGTTATATAGTTTTATATATTCCTTATAAGGAATGTTTTCAGTTCTAATGATATCAACTTTATCAGTGTATTTTTTTTCAATTATTTCTAGCGCCTGATCAAAAAATACATTCCCTTTTTTTATATATCCACCAGTATTAACGCCATGAAAAATTATAACCTTTTCATTAATAGTTAATGTTTTAAAATCTATTTTATTTGTGTTTATAGGGTTTGGGATCATACCTATATAATTATCTAATCCTAAATGTGGTAAATGATAATCAATATCTGAAGACATCACACCATTAACATTTTTATATAAAAACTGGTGTAGTTTTTTGTGAGAGGGTTTTAGTTTATTTAAAATATGCTTGTAATAAGATGTGTGTTTTTTGTTTTCTTGTAAAGGAGTTAATATCGAGTACTTATAGTTTTTGTCAAATGCATATTTTACACTTATATAATCTATTCCGCAGGATAAAAGAAAAACACTCTTATTATGCTTTAGTAATTTTTTAATGAAAAATATTTCAAATTTCGGATAGGTTTTAAGCACGCCTTCATTGATTAATTGCACTACATCATAATCTTTTAATTTGCGAAGAACTTTATAAAATCTAAATGCGTTTTCGAGAGCTATTAAATTAATGCCAGAAATCTTAAAGATTGATTTTGTGATAGGATGCCAAAATGAGTTGTTAAATATTTTTGATCCAATAGTGATATCAACATCATAATTTTTGAACCCATCTTTATCACCAACAAGAAGTACTTCATGATTTAGTTCAACTAAGCCTTCCTTTAATGAATTATGTAATCTGCTATATTCTCCTATTAAAAGAATCTTCATTTATATTAGTACATTTGTTTCAAAGATAGTTTTTAATGGTAAAAACCAATAAAAAAAAAATTTGTATTGTAGCTTCCTCACTATCTAAAGGAGGAGCAGAGCGCTCAAGTGCTATATTGTCACAAATGCTATCTGCATTGGGATACGATATTCATATTGTAACTGTATTGTCTGGTGTAGATTATGAATATTCTGGTACGCTATTTAATTTAGGTGATTTAAAAAAAGAGAATGATTCTTTCTTCGGAAGGATAAATAGATTACGACAATTTAAAAAGTATATTTCAACTCATGCTTTTGACTTAATTATTGATAATAGATCTAGAGTGCAAGGGTATAGAGAGTTCTTGATTTCAAAGTTTGTTTATAATATTCCAGTCATTTATGTCATCCATAATTTTAATATAAAAAAGACATTTACTAAATATACATGGTTAAATAAGTGGCTTTATCAAAATGAATATATGACTGCTGTGTCTCAGGCAGCTGGTTTAATGTTTAAAAAGAAGTTTCATCTAAAACAGTTAAGAACTATTTATAATGGGTTTGATTTTAATACGATTCAAACTCTAGGAAGAGAAGTCTTAGAAATTGAATTGCCAGAAAAATTTATTTTGTTTTACGGAAGAATAGATGACAATCATAAAAACCTTAAACTCCTTTTAGATACTTATAAAGCTTCAAGTCTTGCAACCGATAATGTAAAGTTGTTAATTTTGGGAAGTGGACCAGACTTAAATCTCATAAAGTCGTATTCAAAACAATTAGAACTTAGTAGTTTTGTTGATTTTAAAGGGTTTGTGAAGAACCCCTATCCTTATGTGTTAAAAGCAAAGTTTGTAACCTTAACGAGTCGATTTGAGGGGTTTCCAATGGTAATACCAGAAAGTTTATGTTTAGGAATTCCAGTGGTTTCAGTAGATTGCAATTCAGGGCCTAATGAAGTTATTGAAAATGAACGTAATGGTTTGTTGGTTGATAATGATAACCCAACTGTTTTGGCAGAAGCTTTTAATAGAATGATATTAGATGATGATCTTTACAATAGTTGCACATCTAATGCCGTTTCAAGTGTGGAACAATTTTCTACAGAAAATGTAATGCAATCTTGGGACAAATTAATAAAAGAAGTACTACAATGATAGATTTAAAAGATATAAAATTAATTGAAATCCCTAAAATTTCAGATCCTAGAGGTAATCTAGCAGTCATAGAAAAAGATTGTATTCCTTATGCTATCAAAAGAGTATACTATCTGTATGATGTGCCTAGTGACGCTTTTAGAGGAGGACATGCTCACAAAGCGCAACAAGAGTTTTTAATTGCTCTCAGCGGTAGTTTTGAAGTGGTACTTGATGATGGTAAGACAAAACAACGTGTGATGCTTAATAAGCCTAACAAAGGTTTATTAATCCCAACTGGGATTTGGAGAGAACTTGATAATTTTTCATCTGGTGCTGTTTGTTTAGTTCTTGCCTCAGATGTCTTTGATGAAGCCGATTATATAAGAGATTACAAAACATTCAAATCATCTAAAAGCTGATAGGTATAATTTGTTTTTGATTAAAAACCGTTGTAATTTTTTAGATGTCTTAATCCAGAATGGAGATAGTTTAAGTACTATTTTTTGTTTTGAGTTTAATGATGTTGGGTCAATATGATCTACAAGGTTTCGATACGATATCAAATCATCGTTCAATTTTCTTTCTATAGCTATTGAAAACCTGTTATTATCTAAATACTGTTTTAAACTCTTGTTTTCAGTCTCTAAGTGTTGATAGCGTTCAATGATTTTTACCCTTTGTTTCACATTTGAAGATTGGGATAAATGATTATTAGACGCTGAAAATAATCTTGTAGCAGAAATGGAATTAGAAAATGCAATAGGTTCTTTAAGAGCGATTCTAATCCATAAATCAGTATCCTGTCCAGATTTTAAAGATTCATCAAAATCACCATAGGTGTCAAGCATAGTTTTTGGTATTGCAGTAGCAGAAGTCCAAGCAATACTATCAATTAAACTGTTTTTAAAATAGTCTGGTACAATACCTTGAAAACCTTTTTCTATATGTTTGAAACTTGCTTTTACTACAAATTGATTTAAATACCTTTTCTCATAAGCTTTGCAATACATTCCACAGTTAGGATACGTTTCAAAAAGCAGTTTTAAATCTTTTAAGTGATGTGGTTTCCATAAGTCATCTGCATCTAAAAAAGCAATGAACTGTGATGTAGCGTTTTTTACCCCAAAATTTCTTGCGTGTGATACGCCTTTGTTTTCTGTTGTAAAGACTTTGATGCGTTGATCACTACATTTCTCTACTTGACTTAAGCTATTGTCTGTAGAGCCATCATTGATCACTATGACTTCAAAATCAGTAAATGTTTGAGCCAAAACACTAGATATCGTATTGGTGATTTCTAGCTCCTTGTTATAAAGAGGAATAACTACAGAGAAATATGGATTCATGAGTTTAAATCTTGATAACAAATGTAACTCAATTTGTAAAACTGTAGCAAGCTAATATTTGGCTTACTACTCAGTAGTTGTTTTCTAAAACTGTTTTTAAAAATTCTATAGACATAAGAGAATAGATAATGGAGTCTTAGTTTTTTCAAACCCTTATATAAGTTGTAAAGATCGTTTTCTGTGTCTTGGATATTCTTATTGTTCTCTAATTTTAAAAGTGTATCAACAGATTGTTCAATTTTATGTAAATAACTTTCGTTAGGTTCCAAACCTAAATGATAGACTTCATTATCAATATGAAATATTCTGCTCTTATTGTTTTTTAGTAATGCGCCAAAGTAATTATCATAACCATAACCTCTTTGATTAATTTGTGAATTAAGCTTTAGAAAAAGGGCTTTTGTAATCATGAAATTTGCAGAAATTACGATTTTATAAGGCGTTTGGTTTCTTTTTAATGCTGAGACTTGCTCATTAGATGTTCCGTAGGTCCATCGTAAGATATAATCTTCTTTTGGTTGTTTTGTGTGATATGCAAATCCACCATAAATCGCTTCATTATCAGAAGATAATAAAGAGGTGTAGTTAGAAATAAAGTGTTCAGATTTTGGCATCACATCGGCATCCAAAAATAAAAGCCAATCATAACTTGCGTGTTCTGCAAGCGCTTGTCTAGTGGCAACCCTTCCTACATTAATATTTGATAATTGATATGATGTGTATTGAAGTTGTTCTATTTCAGTATTTATAGTACGTATGTCTTTCTTTGAACAGTCATCAAGACAGATAATTTCAAACGCTATTTGACTACGTGATAATTGCTCATGAAGCATAGTCACAAGGGCTCTAATATCATAATTATAAACAGGAACAAGTACTGATAGCATATAGACATCTAATTATTCAAAAATACACTTTTTATGGTATTAACTATTTTGAATCCCTATTTTTGGTACAGTAATTGAAATTACACAGTTATGGTAAGAAAAACGCTTTATATCTTATGTTGCTTTGTTGGGTTTTGTTTAAATGCGCAACAAGAATTTCATGTGTTTCCTATAGATGATACGCAATCACCTGGAACGTCTTCTGGAAATGGGTCATTAACTCTGCCTTGGGATTTGCAAACAGCGTTGAGTCAAAAAACAAATATTGTAAATTCTGGAGACACAATTTGGATTCATGAAGGCGTCTATAAAGGGAAGTTTGTAAGCACACTTCAAAGCCTTAAACCCAATCAATACATTACGGTAACTGCTTTTAAAAATGATAAAGTTACCCTTAACGGAAATGTGAATTCTCCCAAAAAAGCAGTTCTAGAGGTAAAGAGCCAACAAGTGATATTTAAAAATTTTGAAGTCACGTTTTTAGGAGACTATGCTAGACATGTAAAAGAACCTAATTTTATAAGAGCAGACGGCATCAATCATACATCTGGTCATGACAGTAAATTCATAAATCTTAAAATTCATAATAATCCTGGTTCAGGGTTTGGTTCATGGAAACACACAGGTGGAAGTCTAATTTATGGTTGCATGATTTTTAATAATGGTTTCTTTTCCGAAGTAAGAGGAAGAGGTGCTGGTATTTATGTGCAAAACCTAAGTGATAAAACAAGACTAATCAAGAACAATATTATTTTTAATAACTATTACATGGGTATTGAGGTTTGGTCGGCTTCAAAGAAGTCAAACTCTAGTTTTGTCAAAAATATGCTGCTTCAAAATAATACGATTTTTAATAATGGATCCTCTGGAGGACATTTTAAAAACAATATCATAGTGGCTACAGACGATAATAACGGAGTTAATAGAGCCACCAATATCAAGCTTATTGATAATATTTTATATCATAATGTAGATATTGCAAAAAGTGCTAAAGGTGACGCTGGATCATTAACATTGGGTATTAATAAAAAAGCACCATTGCTGGATGTTGTAGTAACAGGTAACATCATTATTGGTGGTAATAATGCATTGCGTTTTGATAATGCACAAAATACCGTTTTTAAAAACAACACGATTTATGGAGGTTATGTGCATTTCTATGAACACGGATTGACAAAACATAAAACATGGGATTTTGATAACAATGCATACTTTTCTAAAAACAACAGAAACTTTAGAGTTATCAATAAAAAAGATTATACGATGGAAGACTGGAAGTCTGCATCATCTATTGACGCTAACAGTACATGGCAAAATATTAAGAATTTTGATATGAAATCTATTCTTAATATTTCAAAAAACGAATTTAATCAAAGTGAATATAGAGTCACATTATTTCATAAAGAAGGTCAACCAATTAGCGTAGGTTTCTCAAAATATAATTTAAAAACGGGACGTTCATTTAAAATCTATGACGTCGAAAATTTAAATACAGTTTTAAAATCAGGTACGCTTTCAGAGGATGGTAATATTCTATTTCCTATGGATAATTCAACTTTTGAAAAGCCACTGCATAATACTAAAGCGCAAAAAACAGTATCAAATTTTGGTGTGTTTATTATTGCGTTTGAAAATGATATCCCTTCGGAAATATCCACTGAAAAGAAAGACAATGCTTTTAAACGTCTTTTTAAATGGTTAGGCTTTTGATAACCAGTCTAACTTTTACGTTGCACAACTTCAAATACCTTATTCTCATCACACTTTAGTGTTTTACTAGGGTATTTTAGAAGTAAAGCATAATCGTGAGTTGCCATTAAAATCGTGTTACCATTATTATTGATGTCACGCAGTACTTCCATAACTTCTATACTCGTTTGAGGATCTAAGTTACCTGTAGGTTCATCTGCTAAAATAAGCTCAGGATCATTTAATAACGCTCTAGCAATGGCGATACGTTGTTGTTCTCCTCCAGATAATTCGTGCGGAAATTTAAAGCCTTTGGTTTTCATGTCAACCTTATCTAAAACCGATTCAATACGGTCTTTGATTTTGGTTTTATCTTTCCAACCTGTAGCTTTTAAAACAAATTCTAAATTGTTGTTTATCGTTCTGTCTGGTAATAATTTAAAATCTTGAAAAACAATACCCAATTTTCGTCTCAAAAAAGGAATATCCTTCTCTTTCATTGCGCGTAAGTCATAATCTACGACATGACCTTCACCTTCGGTAAGCTGTAAATCACCATAAAGTGTTTTCATAAAACTACTTTTTCCACTTCCTGTTTTACCAATGAGATAGACAAAGTCGCCTTTATTCATTTCAAAATTAACATCAGATAACACCATACTATCTCCTTGGTAGATAGATACGTTTTTGAGTTGTAAGACAGTTTCAGACATAATTAATATGAAGATTTTAATAGAATTGTAAATGTATTATAAAAACTAGCAATTACCAATATGGTAAATGGTATAATATCCATAGATAGAACGAAAAGTGTAACGTATTCTTACATAGAGCGTCTTTTTAATAACACTGTGTATAATTATGGCATAGATTATGCGTTATAGGTTAGAGATAAATTATCTTTGACATCAATTAAAAATCGAACTTAATGACTTTCAGAAAAATAAGTTTTTTACTTGGCTTTTTACTGTTTGCCTTGCATATGCAAGCACAACAGTCTGCTGCATATACCAGTGATTTGGTAGCGTATCAAAAAGCATTAACACTTTATAATAACCAGCAATATCAAGCAGCACAATCGCTATTTGAATCTATTAAAGACGATGCTCCAAATGAAACGTTGGAGTCTGATTGTGCCTATTATATTGCTAATTGTGGTGTGCGACTCAATCAACAAAATGCAGATGACTTAATCCAGGATTTTGTTGATAATTATCCAACGAGCACCAAGAGAAATACTGCTTTTTTAGACGTAGGTGACTACTATTTTACTAATGGTAAATATGCCTATGCAAGAAAATGGTATGATAAGGTAGATGCGAATAGCATGGCTAGGTCTGAGCGTGATAAATTTAACTTCAATTACGGTTATACGTTATATTCTACAGGAGATGAAACTGGAGCAAATAAATACTTAAATAAAGTAGTCACATCAAAAGAATACGGTTCTCAAGCTAAATACTACATTGGCTTTATGGCTTATGAAGGTGATGATTATGATAAAGCTAATGAATACTTTGACCAAGTAAGTGATCAAGACAAATACAAAGAGAAGTTGTCTTACTATCAAGCCGATTTAAATTTCAAGTTAGGGAAGTTTGAAAAAGCAATCGAGTTGGCCAAAGCGCAATTAGACAATAGTAATCCACAAGAAAAGTCTCAGTTGTCTAAAATTATTGGAGAGAGTTATTTTAATTTAGAAAACTATGCTGAAGCTATCCCATTTTTAAAAGCATATAAAGGCACTCGTGGTAAATGGAATAATGTTGATTATTACCAATTAGGATACGCTTATTATAAACAAAATGATTTTGAAAGTGCCATTTCAGAGTTTAATAAAATCATCGGTGGAGATAACAGTGTTGCTCAAAATGCATACTATCATTTAGGTGAGAGCTATATCAATCTAGATAAAAAGCAAGAAGCACTTAATGCCTTTAGAAATGCGTCACAAATGGATTATGATTTAAAAATTCAGGAAGACGCTTGGCTAAACTATGCAAAGATTAGTTATGAAATTGGGAATCCATACCAATCTGTACCACAAGTATTAACTAGTTATTTAGACACATATCCAGAAACGAATTATAAGGGCGACATAGAAACCTTATTAATCGATTCTTATATCACATCAAAAAACTACAAGGAAGCTATTAAACTTCTAGAAAATAAAAAGAGTTTTGAAAATAGAGTAGCCTATCAAAAGGTAGCATTCTATAGAGGTATTGAAGTGTATAACGAAGGTGATTACACCACTGCTAAAAACTTCTTTGATATATCTATCAAAGAAGCAAAAACTCCTGTGTTTACAACAAGAGGGATATTCTGGAAAGCTGAAACAGATTACCATCTAAACAATTTTGATGATGCGTTGATTGGTTTCAAGCAATTTGAGCAACAAGGCGAAGCTTCCGCAGTAAAAGAAATACATAACATAGATTATAATATTGCTTACACGTATTTTAAACTTAAAAACTACAGTAAAGCGACAGAACATTTTCAAACGTTTGTTACTAATCATAAGGACGATAAACTGCGTTTAAATGATGCATATCTAAGACTTGGTGATGGTTATTTTGTGTCAACGGATTATAATAATGCAATTTCTGCATATGACAAAGCCATAGCTATTAATGAGATAGAAGGGGATTATGCGAATTTTCAAAAAACGATGAGTTACGGTTATAGTGGTCAAGGTTCTAAGAAAATTCAAGGCTTACAATCTTTTATTGACGCGTATCCTAGATCATCTTTACGTGATGATGCCATGTATGAATTGGCAAATTCTTATATAAAGATGAATGAAACCAATAAAGCGATGGCCATGTATGATCGCTTAAATTCAGAATATAAAAACAGTGTATTTTTATCAAAAGCCTTATTACGTCAAGGGTTATCATACTATAATGCTAATGATAACGAACGCGCTTTAAATAAGTTTAAAAGGGTAGCTAGTGATTATCCATCTACTGAAGAAGCTAATCAAGCAGTAGCAACGGCACGTCTAATCTATATAGATTTAGGTCGTGTAGAAGACTACGCAGCTTGGGTGAAAACGTTAGATTATATAGATGTTACTGATGCTGAGTTAGATAATACAGCGTATTTAGCAGCAGAGAAACAGTATTTAGAGAATAATACAGATGGTGCTATTAGACAGTTTAATAAATATTTAAACGAATTTCCTAACGGCATTCACGCACTCAAATCTCATTTTTACGTCGCCCAATTATATTCAAAAAAGGACTTGCCAGACAATGCAAAACCACATTATGAATATGTGATTAATAAACAAAAAGGAGAATTTACAGAACAGGCTATTGTAAAATTATCTGAAATATACTTAGGTAATAAAAATTGGGATACAGCCATTCCGTTATTAAAACGATTGGAAAACGAAGCAGATTACCCACAAAATATCACGTACGCACAATCTAATTTAATGAATGCCTTTTATCAAAAGGAGAATTATACTGAAGCCGTAAACTATGCTGAAAAATCACTTCAAAATTCAAAAATTGATAATAAAGTAAAGAGTGATGCTCAAATTATTATTGCACGTTCTGCCATAAAAACAGGCAATGAAAGTAAGGCAAAAACAGCTTATGCTGAGGTAGAAAAAATTGCAACAGGAGCTTTAGCTGCAGAAGCATTGTATTATAACGCTTACTTTAAAAATAAAGAAGGTAAACATCAATCGTCTAATACAACGGTTCAAAAATTAGCCAGAGATTACAGTAGTTATAAATACTATAGTGCAAAAGGCTTAGTGCTTATGGCAAAAAACTATGATGCGCTAGGAGATGCTTTTCAAGCCACTTACATTTTAGAAAGTGTAATAAATAATTTCCCAGAGTATGATGATGTTGTTGCAGAGGCACAAGGAGAATTGAATAGAATTAAGACCAAAGTGTCAAAAACGAATTCATCTGTACAACCTCAAAACTAAAATGTCATGCTAAGCAATTTCAAAGCAAAACAAATAGACACTATG
>CAJQOA010000134.1 GCA_905479815.1 uncultured Psychroserpens sp. | reverse complement strand
AAAGTCCGCGTAACATTTTACTTCGCTTAGCTCTTACATTTTTAGGAACAACATCTTCTAATGAAGCTGCAACAGTATTATCACGTTCAGAATACGTAAAAACATGTAAGTATGAAATATCCAATTCATTAAGAAAATTATAGGTCTCCAAAAACAACTCATCTGTTTCTCCAGGAAAACCAACAATCACATCAACACCAATGCAAGCATGTGGCATCACTTCTTTAATCTTTAAAACACGCTCTACATAAAGTTCTTTCATGTAACGACGACGCATTAATTTTAAAATTTCATTATTACCACTTTGGAGTGGTATATGAAAATGAGGCACAAACGCTTTACTTTGTGAAACAAAATCTATGGTTTCATTTTTAAGCAAATTTGGCTCTATAGATGAAATTCTTAAACGTTCAATCCCTTCTACTTTATCTAAAGCTTGTACCAGTTCATAAAATGTATGTTCGTGTTTTTTGTTTCCAAACTCACCCTTACCATAATCACCAATATTAACGCCTGTTAATACAATCTCTTTGATGTTTTTTGCTGAAATAGCTCTGGCATTCTCAAGTACATTCTCTAAAGTATCGCTTCTAGAAATCCCTCTTGCTAAAGGTATTGTACAATAGGTGCATTTATAATCGCAACCGTCTTGTACTTTCAAAAAAGCGCGTGTACGATCTCCAATAGAATAACTACCTACATAAAAATCGGCTTCTTCTATCTCACAACTATGCACTTCTCCCATATCATTTTTTGAGAGGTCGTTGAGATAATCTGTGATTTTAAATTTTTCTGTTGCGCCAAGAACTAAATCCACACCATCAACATCTGCCAGTTCTTGTGGTTTTAATTGTGCGTAGCAACCAACTGCTGCTACAAACGCTTCTGGGTTTACCTTTTGTGCTTGTTTTACAATCGATTTAAAGCGTTTATCTGCATTCTCAGTAACAGAACATGTGTTAATCACATAGATATCTGCTTTCTCTTTGAAATCTACGCGTTCAAAACCTTCCGAAGAGAAATTTCTTGCAATTGTAGAGGTTTCAGAAAAATTGAGTTTGCAACCCAACGTGTAAAATGCTACTTTTTTATCCATTAAATCAATTTAGAGTTTCTATAGGCACAGAAATCTATTTATATTTACTCGTTTCTAATTTAGAGTTGGCAAATTTACGCATTACTTAAAGATTTTACAATCTATTCGCCTTCTCTACGTTTAAAAATCAATAATTTATAGATGTATGTCGCAAGCAGAAGCTAGAATAAAAGAAGTTATTTCTTTTCTAAAAAACAAAGATACAGTTCTTGGTTATCGCAAACTCATGGATTGTGTTATCGATACTCAAGATTTGGATTTATACAAAGAAGTTATCGCTTTGACTGACTGGAAAGAACAATTTCCAGAAAAAGAAGATGAACTAATTGAGCGATCACTTAGTATTTTAGATCGCGTTTCTAAGATTCCTATTTCAGAATACAATACTCAAAACCCAGTAGTCACTGGAAGTGAATTGATTAAGAGTTATGGATTTAATAGGTTTAAGCTTGGACCAATTTCTGTCAAAATACATAAAGGTGAAGTCTATGGTTTGGTTGGAGAAAATGGAAACGGAAAAACAACATTGCTTCGTGTGTTAGCCAAAGAAATAAAACACAACGAAGGGCAGCTCGACTTTAAATTTGATACAGATTATGATTCAGATTATGATTTGAGAACCAATTTAGTGTATATACCGCAACGCACTCAAAAATGGTATGGCAGCTTAAAAGATAACCTCAAATTTGTATTATCTAATTATGGTATTGCACCAGAAGAAAATGAAACGAGAGTTTTAATGATGATTGCTCGCTTTGGACTATGGAATTATAAACATCTTAAATGGAGTGAGTTGTCATCTGGTTATAAAATGCGTTTTGAATTAGCGAGAACACTACTACGTCAACCAGAGTTATTACTACTTGATGAGCCATTAGCAAACCTTGATGTCTTGGCACAACAGGTTATTCTAGAAGATTTAAAGTCAATGTGTAATTCTATTAATAATCCAATCGCGCTTATTTTAAGTTCGCAGCAATTGTATGAAGTTGAGAAAATTTCTGACAAGGTTATTTACCTCAAAGACGGACAGTATAAAGATAATAAACAAGTTACTATAGACGATGACGATCAACTCATTATAGAAATAGATTGTGAAGCAAAGCGTGATGAACTCATGACAATTTTTGAGGATTTACATATAGAAAAACTTATTTACAATGGTGGAATTTTCGTCGCATACTTTAATGCAAGCACCTCATTTTCATCTGTATTAGAATCGCTTGGTAAGCACAAAATAGATGTTACCTATACTAGAAATATCACAAAATCTACAAGACGATTCTTCGTTTCTTAATCCAGCTTCAAAATGAAAAAATTTATATATAAAACCAACCAATATTTACTTGAACGTTATCCCACGATTTGGAACACGAGACTTGTTTGGATGTTGCTATCAGCAATTATCTTACATCTCATATTTTTTGTGTTTGGCTTTTTTACGCTTTCTAATCCCGAAATGCTTCAAGAACGAAACGTAACATCCTTATTTTTTGAAAATGGCTCTATTTTTCTATCGGTAATTATTTCCATATTACTACTTGTTGCATGGCTTATATACATGCTCAAAAACAATGCATTTAAAAACTTTTATCCAACAAACTCATTCAAACTTTTTGGTCAGTTTATATCTTATCTGGTTATTATATTTGCATGTACAACATTCTTTATATCCTATCAATATGGAATGAAAATTTTCATCGCATCTACATATTCAGATGCACAGGTTAATAAAGAAATTGAAATTGCCAATGATGCTGCATTATTTTTATCTGAAGATTTATCTAAATACACATTAGATAAACGTAGGTTCCCAGAACCATTTTACGATTTATATTGTGAAGATAGAAATAAATTCATTGATTACAACAAGTCATATCTTTCTTTTGAAGATGATGATTACCAATACTATACACTTCGCACAATAGAGACTCCTATTGACGAACCCTACAATCGCAACCAAGTTACTACTGGTCCAGACCTAAATGCAAATTCGGGATTTGTATTCAGTAAAACTTCAGATTCAATACGAACTTATTTCTTCAAAGACTCAGTCGTTGATATAAAGAGCTCTATAAAAACTGCTCTACCTAGTTATTACAATATGTCATCTACATTTTTTATATCTAGCAACGATACGTTAATCGTTGATGATTTTAGATACGACTATAATTATGATGACTATCTAGAATTTGATTACAACAGTAGGTCTTCCTTTACTTTACGTCATCTATTGAGAAATAAAAAAAATCACGAACTCTTAGAGCGAAATGATAAAACAGAAATCAAACAACTTTTAGAAGACTTCCTAGAAGTATCAAATTACTACAAGATTGATCATAACCTTACTTCAGGTGAGTGGTTAAATCTGGTATATCATCCTAATAATTTTGAAGTAAAAAACTTCATAAGAGATGAACCTAAAAGCAAATATGACTATTCACAACCTATTACTGTTGACAGAACAAAAACCGAAGAATATTATTACAATCGCTTAACAGATTATCATTATCAAAACAACGCGCTTAGTAATGTATTTGAAAATATTGAAAATGTAAAAGATAATGATCCGTTAGAAAGTATTCATGTGTTTATGTGGTTAGCCTTCTTTTTTGCAGCCATCATTTTTGTTTTTAGAGTTACAGGACTTAAACAGTTACTATTTAGCATTATTACCGTTGGCGTTATTACATTAACAATCTCTCTGTTTTCTGCATTAATATTTTATATGTTAGGATCATCAAGTGATATTGCTGTATACTTTATCAGCTACTTCGCATTAGCGCTAGCAACTCTTATTATATTAATCCCGATATTTTTCTATAAACGCATCAAAAAATTGATCGTCGCCATTTGCCTAAACATTTCTATAGTTGGATTTTCAATGTACATCTTTGGAATTGTAGGCATAATTTCAATGCATCAAAGAGAAGCTTGCAGAGCTGATTTAGGGTATTACGATTATAACTATGACTGTAACACTTTAATAGAAGTTTTTCAATTTGGCTGGAGTTGGTTATTATTTTTCTGTGCTATACTATTTATATTTTTCTACACCAAAATCATTAAAAACTGGAAATCTCTTCCCGAAGGTTAATCTATGTATAGCAACTATAAGTACATACTATTATCAATTTTAGGTCTCGCTTTATTTTCCTGCGGAAATGAAACAACAACCAATAAAGACCATCTTGTTTTCAAATACAACGAACACAAAAATATTGGTTCTCTAGATCCTGCATTCGCAAAAGATAATGCAGATAATTGGGCAATTAATCAATTGTTTAACGGCTTGGTGCAAATGGATGAGAATCTTAATGTACAACCTTGTATAGCTAAAGACTGGACCATCTCTGAAGATGCACTCACCTACTCTTTTTCATTGCGTAAAGATGTAACTTTTCATAAACATATCCTCTTTGGAAAAGACTCAACACAAACAGTTGTAGCAAGTGATTTTGAATACAGTCTCAACCGATTATTAGATAAAAAAATAGCATCTCCTGGACGTTGGACGCTTAATAAAGTAGAATCATTTAAAGCTGTAAACGACACCTTATTTCAAATTAAACTAAAACAACCGTTTCCTGCTTTTTTAGGGCTATTGACCATGAAATACTGTTCAGTGGTTCCAAAAGAAATTGTGGAGCACTACAATAGTGATTTTAGATCTCATCCTATTGGCACAGGTCCATTTCAATTTAAACGATGGGAAGAAAATTTGAAGCTCGTTTTCCGAAGAAACAGCACCTATTTTGAAACTGATAACTCCGGAAATCAATTGCCTTATCTAGAAGCTGTAGCCATTACATTTTTACCAGACAAGCAAAGTGAGTTTTTACAATTTGCACAAGGTAATATCGATTTTGTATCTGGATTAGATGCTTCATATAAAGATGAAATTCTAACAGCAACCGGAAACCTACGAGAGCAATATACTAGTGATGTTAATATGATTAGAGGGCCTTACCTCAATACAGAATATTTGGCATTTTTCATGGACTCTAAGGTTACAGAAATGCAATCAAACACCTTGCGTCAAGCCATTAATTACGGGTTTGACAAGCAAAAAATGATGACCTACTTACGAAACGGAATTGGAATTCCTGCTTATGGTGGTTTCATACCAAAGGGACTTCCTGGTTACAATGAATCCATAGGTTTTACATTTCAGCCTGAAAAAGCAAAACGACTCGTACAGCAGTTTAAAACAAACACAGGAATTTCAAATCCTGAAATTACCATCACTACAACAAGTAACTATTTAAGTTTTTGCGAATACATTCAACGAGAACTTCAAAAGATTGGAATTACTGTAAATGTAGATGTAATTCCTGCTGCAACTTTAAAAGATGCTAAAGCAAACGGGAAATTAGATATGTTTAGAGCAAGTTGGGTGGCCGATTATCCTGATGCAGAAAATTATTTATCCTTATACTCAAGCAAAAATTTCGCGCCTAATGGCCCAAATTACACACATTTTAAAAGCGAACAATTTGATACTTGGTATCAAGAAGCATTTACTATTACAAACCCTAAACAACGAGAAGCGCTCTATACAAGAATGGATAGTTTAGTAATGGCGTCAACACCTATAGTGCCTTTGTTTTATGATGAAGTCGTTAGATTTACAAGAAAAAACGTGAGTGGTTTAGGAATCAATCCAATTAATATGTTGGATTTAAAACGTGTAAAGAAATCTAATCTAAAGTAAAGAAATAAATATCATCCTCGCCTTTTCCTTTTGGTCGCCTTGATGAAAAGTAGCCTTTTGTTCCATCATCATTTATGATATAACAAAAATCATCACTTCTACTATTTAGAGGTTTTGGTAAGTGTTTTACATCCTCAGTTTCTGGATCACCACTAAGATTATAGCTATAGATATCTAATCCTCCAACACCTCCAACACGATCTGAAGCAAAGTATAATATATTATCTTTACTCACAAAAGGAAACATATCCTTTCGAGGTGAGTTGATTTTTTTACCTAAATTCTCTACATCACCATATTCACCATTTCCTAGTATTTTTACTTTGAACAAATCGGTTTGACCATGAGCTCCATCTGCATTTGATGTAAAATACATTGTAGAACCATCTGGACTTAAGGTAGCGTGACCATAGTTATAGCTTGGCTTACAAAATGGTAATGGCTCAAAATTGGTCCAACCACGACCTTTTATATATTCTCCTCTTTGGATATTTAAGTTGATGGATTTTAATTTTCTTTTATAGGATTTACCACGCTTCATAAAATTAGTCGTGATGTACATATATTTTCCATCATTACTAAAACCAGCACTTGAAGTATTGAAAACAAATTTTTCAGTTTTATTAAACTGTACTGGATTGATGATCTCTCCATCATCTGTTATTTCTGCTTCAAACATAGTAAATATCAATCGCTTGTCTTGATCGCGTCTAGCTCTATTTCGATTATCAAGCATATAAGATGTATAATACACCTTATCACCTTTATAAAATACGACACCATATTGACTTTTATCGTCGTTAAGCTCTAGATTTTTGATTGTGTAGGTTTGGGCAAACCCGAAATTTAGTGTCAATACTAAAATGATACTGCAAATAAACTTCATGTTTTTATGATTTAAGGTTAACTCTTTCTCCATTGTTTTGTCTCTTCAAAAACGTGTTCTAAAATATGTTTATCAACTTCGGAAAACTCTATACTTCTACGTTTCATAACAACTTCAGCTACTTCAAACGCTTTTTTAGTTAAGTATGTTGTGAATCCTGAATGTCCTCCCCAAGAAAAACTTGGAATAAAATTTCTAGGAAATCCACTTCCGAAGACATTAGCACTAACTCCAACAACTGTACCAGTATTAAACATGGTGTTAATTCCACATTTACTGTGATCTCCCATCATGAGTCCGCAAAATTGCAGTCCTGTTTTTGCAAAGCCTTCAGTTTCATAATCCCAAAGACGTACTTCGGCATAATTATTTTTTAGATTAGAATTATTAGTATCTGCACCAAGATTACACCACTCACCTATTACAGAGTTTCCTAAAAACCCATCATGACCTTTATTTGAATATCCAAAAATAACAGAATTATTGACCTCTCCTCCAACTTTACTATGTGGCCCAACGGTTGTTGGTCCATATATTTTAGCGCCTAATTTTACAGTTGCATGATCACAAAGTGCAAAAGGACCTCTAATAATACTGCCTTCCATAACTTCAGCATTTTTACCAATGTATATTGGACCAGAACTAGCATTTAAAGTCGCAAATTCTAGTTTTCCACCTTCTTCAATAAATATATGCTCTGCACCAAGAATATTACATGAACTTGGAATAGGTTGTGATTGCCTACCTTTTGTAAGTGCATCAAAATCTGCTTGAATAGCGTCACCATTAGTTGCAAAAATATCCCAAGTATGTTCTATTTTCAAAACCGTGTCGTTGTACTCAATAGCATCATAACTATCAAAATCAACTTCATCTTGTGAATCTTTCGTAAAAAATGCAATGACATTTTCTCCAGAAAACACCGCTTGATTTTCTTTTAGCCCTTTAATAATCTCAACTAACTTTCTATTAGGTAAGAAAGAGGCATTAATCATCACGTTATCATCCATCTCTACCATTGGATATTTTTCAGACAAATAATCTTCTGTTATCGTCGTAGTAGTTGACCCTAAATGGTTCTCCCATTTTTCTCTTATAGTAAGAATCCCTACTCTAATATCTGCTACTGGTCTTGTAAAAGTAAATGGTAATAGATTATTACGTGATGGCCCATCAAAAAGAATGTAATTCATAGCAAAAGTTGGAATTAGAAATAGAAGTTAGATGTGTTATTCTAACTTATAATTTCGATTATACATCAAAAGTAGATTAATTATAGAAAACAAAAAAGCCTTCGGAAAAATTCCTGAAGGCTTTGTAACTATTATAAATCTAAGTTTATTTTTTAAACTTAGCGTATTTAGTTTTAAACTTATCAATACGACCTGCTGTATCTACTAATTTAGACTTACCTGTGTAAAATGGGTGAGATGTTCTAGAAATTTCCAATTTAACCACTGGATATTCAACACCATCAACTTCAATTGTTTCACTAGTCTCAGCAGTAGATTTAGTTAAAAATACGTCTTCATTAGACATATCTTTAAATGCTACTAATCTATAATTTTCTGGATGTATTCCTTTTCTCATCTCTTTATTCTTTAAAATTCCTTACTATTTTGGAGGTGCAAATTTAAGTAATTTTTGTAAATTACCAATAAATTATTTCTTTTTTCTTCCAAAGAAAATTGTAACGTTTTAAAACAAACATATACTAACTAAATATATTAACTAAATAATCAACTTAAATTATGGAAACAGAAAAAATATCAACAGGTAAATTTGGAATGAATTATGGCATCATCTTAGGTGTTGTAATGATTGCTCTCTCAGTTATTGGCTACGTAACTGGTCAAACTTTAGAAGGCGCACAGTGGCCTCAATATACTTATTATATTATTTTTCCAGTTGTTATAATGTATGCTATTAGCAAATACAAAACTCATAATGCAAATACATTATCACTAGGTGACGCCATTAAAATGGGAGTCGTAATAGCTATTATTAGTGCTATTGTATATATAATTTATGGTTTAATATTTAATTATATTATTGATCCAGAATTTATGGGACAAATGAAAGAGGTTGTTAGAGACACAATGCTTGAAAATCCAAATTTCACAGAAGATCAAGTAGATCAACAAATGGTTTGGGTTGAAAAAATGATGAGCCCAGTTATTGGTTCAGCGTTTTGGATAGCTGGAAGTGCTTTCTTTGGACTAATCTGGTCATTAATTGGCGGATTGGTAATGAAAAGCAAACAATAGTTAGAGCTTAAATAAATTCAGTATTTTTGAAGTATCAAATTTTCAAAATCACTAAATGAATATATCAGTAGTCATACCACTACTTAACGAACAAGACTCATTAACAGAATTACACGATTGGATTGCAAAAGTCATGCAATCCAATCGTTTTTCTTATGAAATCATTTTTATTGATGATGGCAGTACAGATGACTCCTGGTCAACCATTATGTCATTATCTCAAAAGGATGACAGTGTAAAAGGCATTAAATTTCTCAAAAACTTTGGAAAATCCCAAGCACTCCATGCTGGTTTTGCAAAAGCAGAAGGTGATGTTGTGATTACAATGGATGCAGATTTACAGGATAACCCAGAAGAAATTCCAGAACTCTACAACATGATTGTTGTTGACAAATATGATTTGGTATCTGGTTGGAAAAAAAAGCGTTACGACTCAGTGATTGCTAAAAACCTCCCTTCTAAACTATTTAATTGGGCAGCGCGACGAACTTCTGGTGTAAAATTAAATGATTTTAATTGCGGTCTCAAAGCATACAGCAACAACGTTGTTAAAAACATAGATGTCAATGGAGAAATGCATCGGTATATACCTGTACTAGCAAAAAATGCAGGGTTCACAAAAATTGGAGAAAAGGTTGTACAACATCAAGCGAGAAAATACGGTGAAACTAAATTTGGAATGGATCGTTTTGTAAACGGTTTTCTAGATTTAATTACCATTTGGTTTTTATCCCGCTTTGGAAAACGACCAATGCACTTATTTGGTGCTTTGGGTGTTATCATGTTTGCTATTGGCTTTTTATTCGCATTGTATCTCGGCATAGATAAACTATTTTTAAATACAACAGGACGATTGATTACTGAACGTCCACAATTCTATATCGCTTTAACAACCATGATTTTAGGATCTCAGTTTTTTATTGCTGGTTTTCTTGGCGAACTTATTCTTCGCTCTAAGCGCGATAGTAGTCGCTATTTAATTAAACAGGAACTTAATTTTTAAGATACTAGCCTATTTAGTATCTACTTAACGATTCAAAATTATTGAATTACGTATTTTTGCATCATAAACTTAACACATGACACATATTGAACCTCAACTATTAGAACGCGTTAACACATGGTTAACGTCAACTTTTGACCAAGAGACTCAAAATCACATAAAAGATTTAATTGCCAACAACACAACAGACCTCAAAGAAAGTTTTTATAAAAACCTTGAATTTGGAACTGGAGGAATGCGAGGCATAATGGGAGTTGGAACCAACCGAATTAACAAATACACGCTTGGAAAAAACACCCAAGGATTGAGTAATTATATGAAAACTCAATTCCCTTCGGAACCTTTAAAGGTGGCAATTGCATTCGATTGTAGACATAATAGTAAATCACTAGCAAAAGTGGTTGCAGATGTATTTTCAGCTAACGGGATTCACGTCTATCTATTCGAAGATTTACGTGCAACTCCAGAATTATCATTCGCTTTAAAGCATTTAGGTTGTCACTGCGGAATTGTTCTAACAGCATCCCATAATCCACCAGAATATAACGGTTATAAAGTGTATTGGCAAGATGGTGGACAATTAGTACCACCAGAAGATGCAGAAATTATAGCTGAAATAAATAGGTTAGCTTACAACGAAATCAAATTTGAAGCTAATGAAGATAAGATTGAATATATAGGCAAAGACGTTGATGATGTTTTCATCAATGAATCTGTAAAAAACGGAAGTTTTGATACACCTTCAGAAGCTAGAGAAAACTTAAATATTGTATTTACTTCTTTACACGGAACATCAATTACAGCAGTTCCAGAGACATTAAAACGAGCAGGTTATACTAATGTTAGTATTGTTGAAGAACAACGTGAACCTAATGGCGATTTTCCAACAGTAAAATCTCCGAATCCTGAAGAAACGGAAGCTTTAAAAATGGCTGTAGAGCTAGCTAATAAAGTTAATGGAGACATCGTTATTGGTACAGATCCAGATTGTGATCGTTTAGGTGTGGCTGTGAGAAATCTAGAAAATGAGTTGGTGATTCTTAACGGGAATCAAACCATGATATTGATGACAGATTTTCTTTTAAAACAATGGAAAAATTCAAATAGAATTAATGGTAACCAATTTGTAGGCTCTACTATAGTCTCAACACCAATGATGTCTGTTTTGACAGAAGCTTATAATGTAGAATGCAAAATTGGCTTAACTGGTTTTAAATGGATTGCTAAAATGATAAAAGACTTCCCTACCATGGATTTTATTGGCGGTGGAGAAGAAAGCTTTGGTTTTATGGTTGGCGACTTTGTAAGAGATAAGGATGCTGTAACGTCTACGCTTTTGGCTTGTGAAATTGCAGCTCAATCAAAAGCAAATAACAAAACCATGTATGAATCTTTAATAGATCTATATATAGAACATGGTTTTTACAAAGAACGCTTAGTATCTATAACTAAAAAAGGTATTGAAGGTGCTCAAGAGATCAAACAAATGATGGTTGATGCTCGTGAAAATCCTTTAAAAGAAGTTAACGGTTCTAAAGTCATACGAGTTGAAGATTATCAATTATCAATTGCAAATGATGTAATCAATGAGACATCAAGTAAAATTGATATTCCAAAATCTAACGTATTAATTTATTATACAGAAGACGGAAGTAAAATTGCATTACGTCCAAGTGGCACAGAACCAAAGATAAAATTCTATATCAGTGTTAATACTAAATTAGACAATGTGTCTGCTTTTAAAACAACGGAACAACTATTGGAATCACGTATTGACGACATCTTAAACGATATGAAACTCAATTAATGAATTATTTCAAACAAATACTTGGCTTTGCAAGACCTTATAAAAAATATGCCATATTAAATATTATTTGTAATGTGTTTTACGCATTATTTAGTGCACTATCCTTTATAGCACTAATCCCAATGTTAGATGTATTATTTCCAACAACAAAACCTGATGTAGAAAAAGAAGCTATTGTAAAACCTGTTTGGAATGGTATTGCAAACACAATGGATTATTTCAAAGATTTCATGGCTTATCAAGTGAATGATTTTGCCCATGATGACCCATCAAAAGCTTTGATACTGGTAATATCATTAGTAATTATATTGTTCTTCTTAAAAAACATATCTAATTATTTAGCAATGTTTTTTATTACATTTTTAAGAAATGGTGTTTTAAAAGATTTAAGAAATGCCATTTTTGATAAAATTACCATGCTACCAATTGCTTTCTTTTCAGAAAAAAGAAAAGGAGATACTATGGCAAGAATTTCAAATGATGTCCAAGAAATACAAAGCTCCTTTTTATCAATATTAGAACTTATCGTTAGAGAACCACTTACTATTATTTTCACGATAATAATGATGTTGTTAATTAGTCCTCAACTTACACTGTTTGTATTTATTTTTATTCCGTTATCTGGGTTCGTGATCTCTAGAATAGGGAAATCATTAAAAAAGAAATCAGATCGTGTACAACAAGAACAAGGTAACTTTCTATCTATCATTGAAGAAACTTTAGGAGGCCTAAAAGTTATCAAAGGTTTTAATGGAGAATCTACCTTTTCTAATAAGTTTAAAGCATCTACACATCGCTTTTTTAACTTCTCAAACAAATTATTAAACCGTCAAAACTTTGCGTCACCTACGAGTGAATTTTTAGGGATTACTGTGATTTCAATTTTATTATGGTATGGTGGACGAATGGTACTTATTGATGGTACATTAGATGCCAGTTCATTTATTGCATATATGGGACTTGCTTACAATATATTGACTCCTGCAAAAGCAATTAGCAAAGCAAGTTATAGTGTTAAAAAGGGTAATGCAGCTGCAGAGCGTGTGTTAGAAATTCTTAATACAACATCTACTTTAGAAGACAAACCTGATGCTATAGTTAAACCTGACTTTACTTCGGAAATTGGCATCAACAACATCTCATTTAAGTATGAAGATGATTTAGTACTTAAAAACTTTTCTGTAAAAGTCCCGAAAGGAAAAAGTGTTGCTCTTGTTGGGCAATCTGGAAGTGGAAAATCTACCATCGCAAATCTCGTGACTCGTTTTTACGATGTTAATGACGGTCATATTTCTATTGATGGTCAAGATATAAGAAACATAACAAAACACTCTCTACGTAGCTTAATGGGATTGGTAACACAAGATTCTATCCTATTTAATGATACTGTAAAAAACAATATTCTTTTAGGAAAAGAAGACGCTACAGATGAAGAGATTATTGAGTCATTAAAAATTGCCAATGCTTGGGAGTTTGTAAAAGACCTACCCAAAGGTATTGAAACAAATATTGGTGATGCTGGCGGAAAATTATCTGGCGGACAAAAACAACGACTATCTATCGCACGAGCGGTTTTAAAAAATCCTCCAATTATGATTCTAGATGAAGCAACCTCAGCATTAGATACAGAAAGTGAGCGTTTAGTTCAAGACGCTTTAGAGAAGATGATGAAAAACAGAACGTCAATTATTATTGCACATCGTTTATCAACCATCCAAAATGCAGATAAAATCATTGTCATGAATAAAGGAGAAATTGCAGAACAAGGAACTCACAGTGAGCTTATTGCAAAAAATGGTGTTTATAAAAAGCTCGTAGGTATGCAGAGTTTTGAGTAATCTCAAGTTTCCGAAGACAACATTTTAAAAAGAGAAAAGGATGCTCCGTTAGGCAGCATCCTTTTCAATTTAATTACCATCATTTGGGGACAATGGTAATAATTAAGTAGGTAAGGCTGAGACAAACATAAATTAAATAAATGGACAAAACAAGAAAATAATGCATTTCATCGTTATTAATATACACTTAATCGGTATTAATTAGCACAACTTATTGACTTACAGTATTTTAATAAAAATGTTTTATTCCATTAAACTTTAAGTAAATTGATGAGTCTAAAGTAAAAACGTTTTTATTGGACAACGAACACGATTTCATACAACGCCTAAAGCATCCAAACACAAAAGAAGTAGCCTACAAAGAACTCTTATCATTATACAAGGAGCGCTTATATTGGCACATTCGACACATCGTTAAGTCTCATCATGATGCTGATGATGTATTACAAAATACGTTTATCAAAGTCTATAAGAATGTTGCTAATTTTAAAGGAGACAGTAAATTGTTTTCATGGATGTATCGCATAGCGACCAATGAATCATTAACACATCTTAATAAAAACGCAAAACGTTTAAAATGTTCTTCGGAAGAATTACAACAAAGCATGATCACAAATCTAAAAGCAGATGTGTATTTTGAAAGTGATGACATCCAATTACAATTACAGCAAGCCATCGCCATTTTACCAGAAAAGCAACAACTCGTTTTTAACATGAGGTATTTTCAGGATATAAAATATAAAGACATGTCAGATATTTTAGAAACTAGTGAAGGTGCTCTCAAAGCATCCTATCACATTGCAGTAAAAAAAATTGAAGCATTTTTAACCCAAGATTAAACCAATTAAAGACTTTTTGGTCTTATATATATGAAACAGAAAAAATTAGATACTATTAATACTTCAGGATTTAAAGTGCCTAAAGATTACTTTTCACAAGTTGAAGAGCAAATTCTTAGCGAGGTACATTTAAAAAACAAAGTTGACGTCTCTGGTTTTGATGTTCCCGATTCTTATTTTGAAACCTTAGAAGACAAGATCGTTAAACAATTAAAAAATGAGCAAGGTGTCAAAGTCATACCTCTAATTAGTTGGAAAAAAGTAATATATACCACAACAATAGCAGCTTCTTTAGTTTTGATGTTTAATGTATTTTATAATACTTCGGAAGCACTAACATTTGACTCACTAGATATTGCTTCTATTGAAAACTACGTAGAACAAGAAGATTACACGAGTTATGAATTATCTTCGCTCTTAACCGAAGAAGAACTTCATACTAACAATTTTATAGAAACTGAGATTTCAGAAGAATCTCTTGAAGATTATCTTTTAGATCAATCTGATATTGAAGATTTAATTATACAATAAAATCATGAAAAAAATCGCTTTCACACTCTTATTCATTGTCATTACAATGAGTGCTTTTTCCCAAGGAAAAGACAAAAGAGAACGCATAAAAGCTTTAAAAATAGCTTTCATTACTGAAAAGTTAGAGTTAACCGAAACTGAAGCGCAAAATTTTTGGCCTCTCTATAATGCACATGAAGCCAATAATGATGCTTTGCGACAGCAATCACGTCAAAACCGAAAAGGTGCAGATTTAGAATCTATGACTGATGCAGATGCTAAATCCATGATTGACAAAATGCTAGTTTTAGAACAGCAAAAACTGCAATTAAGAAAACAATTTGCAACCGATTTAATGAAAGTGATTCCTGCAAAAAAAGTAATTCTACTCAAAATATCAGAAGACGAATTCAATAAACGTATGTTTAATGAAATTAGAAAGCGAAGAGGTAAACAAAAACAAAAAGAATAATTAAGTTACTCTTTAAACGTCAATTTAGCAATACGCTTATTTCCTGCTGCATAAGCAATACTATCATTTAAAAACCTAATGGTATAAAAACCTTCATCGCTTAAGTGTGACCAAGATTCTCCAGAATCATTGGAGTAATCGATTCCTTTAAAACCAATAGCAACGAGTTTTTTAGCATTTGAATTTGGTACATATTGCACACAACTTCTATAACCAGGAGATTGGTTTGGAGCGGCAAGTTGCCATGTTTTACCACCATCATTTGTTCTTATTTTATTTGCGCTACTATCTGCTGCTTTTGTATAATCACCACCAATACCAAAACCATTATTTTCATCATAGAAATCTATAGAGTAAATACCTTCGGTCTCATTATCTTTAACGATTGGTGTATTAATGGTTGTCCATGAAAGACCTTTATCATCAGAATAATAAATTCGTCCTGCAGTAGTAGCTACCCAAGTTTTATCACCTACAATTGCAATATTAGTATCACTTGCAGCAAATGCACCTTCACCTTCAATACCTTTTGGTAATTGGTCGCAAGTTAATTTCGTCCACGTAGCACCACCATCTCTTGTAATAATTACAGACAAACAACCGTCTGTACTATCTCCAATAGCAATACCTTCGTCATCGTTCCAAAACTCCATAGAATCATAAAATGCTTTTGGATGATCTTCTTGATAAACTACAGAATCATCGTTATGGTCTAATTTAAAAACATAAGCTGGACTGCCAATAGTAATTCCAAAGCCAGATTTTTTTCTGGCAGACAAAGCTCTAAAGTTTAATTTAGTTGAATCATCAATTTTCACAGGAACTATACTTCTACTTTTATCCAGTGTTTCTGGCATAAAACCAGAATTCCATGAGAACATTCCCATTCTACCATCTGACGTTAAAAACACACCTGACTCTGCATCTTTAATCAACTCTAATGCTCTTACATTTAAAGTAGAGTCTTGGAATAATATTTCAATCTCTAGTTTTGGCACCTTTTTCAATATCGGTTCGTACTTGAATTTATTTGCTCTAAACAATCCGAAGCTTCCTAAACCTATAATTAATAATGGACCTAATATTAACACTAAGAGTCTTTTCATAACATCGAATTTGAAGTATTTTTCTAAAAATAGAAAAGCTTCATGACATAATCATGAAGCTTCTCAAAAAATCAACATTAAACTATCAATCAATTTCTTTTTTTAGCGCTTTTACATCAGTAATTAATTGTGCCATTGAAGCTCTGTTAAGACCGTTGTAAATACCTCTAATATGTTTGCTTTTGTCTATGAGTAAAAAGTTCTCTGTGTGAAGAAAATCGTCAATACTTTTTACTTCTCCTAAATCACTTTCAACAAAATAATGGTCTCTTCCAAGAGAATAAATTTCAGTTCTATCACCAGTAACTAAATGCCATTTATTATCTATAACATTATTGTTAGTAGCATAGGTTTTTAGAGCAGTAACTGTGTCTGTATTTGGCATTACTGAATGTGACAATAATAAGATTTCATTGTCGTTTTTAAATTCTTCCTGAATTTTTGCCATATTACTAGTCATTTTAAGGCAAATACCTGGACAGGTTGTAAAAAAGAAATCGGTTATATATATTTTATTTTCAAAAGTGTTTTGTGAAATAGTATCACCTAATTGGTTTAATAATTTGAAATCGGGTATTTTATGAAAACTACTTTCTTCTTCTGTACCCGGAATCAACCAATGAGGAGTAAAAGATTCGTCTTTATAAAATGGCAAATAATCTACTCGACTAGTTTCAACAACTTTGATGTTTTCTTTCTTGATTTGTTTTTTACAACTTATTGTAATTACAAATAAAAAAAGTAATAAGATTCTATAATTTTTTATTTCTAATAATAACTTCATCTTCTAATCTATAACATGAATTTGCTCTTCTCATACCAAAAATACGGCCATTTTTAGCTTCATAATTTACATATAATTTCCCGTTGGCTAACCAAGCTTTTTGAAAACCATGTTCTTTTCCATTAACAAGGTGTCGCAATTTAGACAATTGGCCATTAGAAAACCATTCTTTAGATACACCATGCTTAACACCATCTTCATAAAAAGATTTACTTGCTAGAACACCATTGCCCCACCATGTTTTATATTCACCTGTTAAGCGGTTATTTTTATAATAAGATTCTAATTGAAGCTTTTTGTTTTTAGACCATCGTCTAGCAACACCTTCTCTTTTACCATTGTAAAAGCCCCATTTTTCTTCTAGAACTCCATTTGGATAAAATTTTAACGAATAACCATTGTATGGTTTATCATTATAATACCATTTCCCTTCATTTCCATTAAGAACCAATTCTTGTTTTAATACTTCAATAGCCTCAATAATAATGGGCTGGACTTTAGCATCATCAGTATTTCTGCTTTTACTAAATGAAGTTTCATTACAACTTATTATTGAAAATACAATAATTATAAAACAAAGAATTGGTTTCATGTTTTTCTATATTTTAGTATCCTTGAAATGGTCCAGCAAAAAGAACATAAGCTGGCTCATATGCATAATTACCTGCAGGATAAACCTCATTAATGATATGATAATGATACTCTTCCTCTCCGTCAGTATACTCTGTTGTAGATGTGTGTCCACCAGAAGCATCTAAATCTGTAGGATTTGTACCTGTAGAACTACATTGTCTTCCATAAATGAATACTCCATCCATTAATATACCAACTAAACTGTCATCATCGCTAGTAATTGGAGTAGGCTCTAAATGATAATGATAAACACCAGGACCTTTATGAGCACCAGCCCAATCTAAACTTCCTGCAGCCTGATCTAAATCCCCCATACCTTCTTGGTCATTAAAAATAGCAGATCCACTAACTGCAATACCTATAGTGCCTAATTCTGTTGAAACAGTAGAACCTGTTAAGTTTGGAGTTGCATCAACCGTAAAACTTGAAGCTTCACCTTGACCGCCACCAATAAAAGTATTCTGAGTTGTTTTTACAACACCCGCAGCTGTTTCGTCAAGATAAAGGGCGTTATCTGTTTCCCAATAAATTGATGTATGATTTGGAAATCCTGTAGTCTCAATAAAGACTTCAGTACCATCGTTAGATAACATAACGGTAACTGCATCTGTATTAAATGCTGCAAATGCATTATGTAATTCTGTTACTACTGTTTCTTCTTCCTCTTCTTCTTGTTGTATTGTTGTAGAATCATCATCGCTTGTGCATGCTGTAAAAATCACAGTTGCAATCAAAAACATGGACACTCCTTTAAATAAATTTGTCATTTTCATATAATTATAGATATTTTGGTTTACATGCATTTAGATGCAAATCTTGATAGAAACTTGTGCTGTTATCTTATAAATTTTTAATCAGTCGTTTTTTAACAAAAAAAAAAAATAAAATACACTGAAAATCAATGTTTTATATATTTAAAAATATTATTATTTTCATGATTCGATTCAAGCAAACCACTCTTATTTTACAATAACTAGTATAAAAGTCTAATTTCTTTTCCCTTGAGGTCTAGGTTTATTTTTTTTTGCCTTGTCTTCTAATTCTTCTTTAGATATATACCCATCATCATTTGAGTCTATTATAGAAAAATCTTCTTTTAACGGTCCTTTTACCTCAGTTATAGATAGTTTACCATCATTATTAGCATCCATTTGCTCAAATAATTGATCAATATTTGGACGTCCTCCTTCCCCTCTTCCTTGACCACGACCTTGTCCTTGCTCACCTCTTGGTGAAGCTTGACGCTCCTCTTGTGATACTTCTCCCATCAAACAACGACTTACATATGGAAACTCATTAGTGA
Organism: uncultured Psychroserpens sp.; assembly: GCA_905479815.1. Lineage (GTDB taxonomy): Bacteria > Bacteroidota > Bacteroidia > Flavobacteriales > Flavobacteriaceae > Psychroserpens. The sequence continues at coordinate 307 of CAJQOA010000134.1, read as the reverse complement.
CTAAGTACATGTATTTCTCATCAATTGTAATCCCATTACATTCATCTAAATCTCCAGAACCTTCTACAAATTCAAAATCTGACCCATAAGTTCCATCATGATGACCTCCAACTGAAATATCTATGGTTTTATGAGTAGTATATGTACAATCCTCACCGTCTCTATCTCCATTTAACAATCTAAAACTTGGTTTATATTTTCCACTCTTAGAATAATACATTGGAAAACCATCATGAGCAAATCCAACATGAACTAAATCCTCTCCAGTATCAAACTTTTCAATAACTGACGTTGGTGAACCATGATA
>CAJQOA010000133.1 GCA_905479815.1 uncultured Psychroserpens sp. | reverse complement strand
CTTGCCTCTGGATTCCCAAAATAATAACCACTGACACTAGCTGCTGGCCACATAGCTATACTTTCGGTTAATTTTACACCTATATTTTCTTCGACATTTAATAATTGCCAGATGGTTTTCTTTTCTAAATGATCTGGACATGCTGGATACCCTGGAGCTGGGCGAATCCCTTTATAGCTTTCTTTAATCAATTCAGCATTAGTCAAATCTTCATGTTTAGCATAACTCCAGTGTTTGACTCTTACTTCTTTATGCAAATATTCAGCAAAAGCTTCGGCTAGTCGATCTGCCAATGCTTTAATCATGATGGAATTATAATCATCATGATCTGCTTCAAACTGTTGTGCTAATTCTTGAGTACCAAAACCTGTTGAGACACAAAATGCACCTATATAATCTTTAATACCAGAATCTTTTGGAGCTACAAAATCTGATAAAGCAATATTTGGAATGCCTTCTCTTTTACTCAATTGTTGGCGAAGTGATAAAAATCTAGCTTCTACATTTCCGAAGTCATCATAGAGTTCAATATCATCATTAACTGTATTTGCCGGAAACAATCCAAAAATGGCTTTTGCTTCTAATAATTTCTCATCAAAAACACGTTTTAAAAGTTCTTGTGCATCTTTAAATAATTCTTTTGCTTGTGTACCAACAACGTCATCTGTTAGAATATCTGGATAACATCCATGGAGGTCCCAACTTCTAAAAAACGGACTCCAATCAATATAAGTCTCTAATTTTGTAATATCGAAATCCTCTATAATTTGAATACCAAGCTGCTCAGGTTTTACAATTTCTGAAGTACTCCAATCAATTTGAAATTTGTTTTTTCGTGCAGCTTCTATCGACACATAATCTTTACGCTTTCCTCGTTTTAAAAACTGCGCTCTAAATTTATCGTACTCTTCTCTTATTTGTTCTTTATAAATTCTATTCTCTTCTTTAAGCAAATTACCAACTACAGTTACCGCTCTCGATGCATCATTAATATGCACAACTGTATTGCTATATTTGGGTGCAATTTTTACAGATGTGTGTGCTCGAGATGTGGTTGCTCCTCCAATAATCAACGGGATGTCTAAGTTTTTCTTTTCCATTTCTTGAGATATATAGACCATTTCATCAAGGGATGGCGTAATTAACCCGCTTAACCCAATCACATCCACACGTTCTCTAATGGCAGTTTCAATGATTTTTTCTGGTGGCACCATAACACCTAAATCTATGATTTCATAGTTATTACATCCTAAAACTACACTCACGATATTCTTACCAATATCATGTACATCGCCTTTAACAGTAGCCATTAAAATACGTCCTGCAAATTCTTGTTTCCCGTCCTTTTCTGCTTCAATAAATGGTTGTAAATACGCTACTGCTTTTTTCATCACACGAGCAGATTTCACAACTTGGGGCAAAAACATTTTTCCGCTTCCAAAGAGATCTCCAACAACGTTCATTCCTATCATTAAATTTCCTTCAATAACTTGAATTGGTTTGTCTGATGCTAATCTAGCTTCTTCTGTATCTTCAATTATAAATGCATCAATACCTTTGATTAAACTATGTGTGATTCGATCTTGCAATGATTCATTTCGCCATTCTAGAACCTTAGTAATATCTTGTTTTTTATTTCCTTTTACAGTTTCTGCAAAATCTAATAATCGCTCTGTGGCATCATCACTTCTATTAAACAATACATCTTCGACGCACTGTAATAAATCCTTCGGAATTTCATCATAAATCTCTAACATCGTAGGATTCACAATCCCTAAATTCATACCATGCTGTATGGCATGATATAGAAATGCAGAGTTGATAGCTTCTCTTACGGTATTATTTCCGCGGAAAGAAAAAGATACATTACTCACACCTCCAGACACATTTGCATAAGGCAAGTTTTTACGAATCCATTTGGTAGCATTGAAAAAATCAAGAGCATTTAATCTGTGTTCATCCATACCAGTTGCCACAGGAAAAATATTAGGATCAAAGATGATATCTTGAGGTGAAAAATGAACCTCATGAACTAAAATCTCATAAGAACGTTTACAAATTTGAATACGACGCTCATAACTATCTGCTTGTCCAACCTCATCAAAAGCCATAACAATTACAGCAGCACCATAACGCTTTACAAGTTTTGCTTGACGTTTAAACTCTACTTCTCCTTCTTTTAAACTAATAGAGTTCACAACACATTTACCTTGAGCCACTTGTAATCCAGCTTCAATGATTTCCCATTTTGAACTATCAATCATTAACGGAATACGAGCAATATCTGGCTCAGACGCAATAAGGTTTAAAAACTTAACCATAGCATACTTTCCGTCAAGCATACCTTCATCCATATTGACATCAAGAATTTGCGCACCACCTTCTACTTGGTCTCTAGCAACACTTAATGCTTCATCATACTTCTCTTCTTTAATTAATCGCAAGAATTTTCTAGACCCTGTAACGTTAGTACGTTCTCCTACATTGATGAAGTTACTTTCTGGTGTTACTACCAAAGGTTCTAAACCAGATAAGGTCAAATATTTTCTACAGTCACTATCTGCCATTATGCTTCAACTTTAATTTGTCTTGGTGTATAATTTTGAGCGACTTCTGCTATGGATTTTATGTGATCTGGGTTTGTGCCGCAGCAACCTCCAATAATATTTATCAATCCATCTTTTAAATAGTCTTCAATCAATATTTGCATTTGTTTTGCAGATTGGTCATATTCTCCAAACGCATTTGGTAAACCTGCATTTGGATGTGCTGATGTATAAAACTCAGTTTCATTTGATAGGCGTTGTAAATAAGGCTTCAATTGCTCAGCTCCTAAAGCACAATTAAAACCAACACTTAATAAAGGTATATGCGATATAGAGGTTAAAAAAGCCTCTACAGTTTGACCAGACAATGTTCGTCCAGAAGCATCTGTGATAGTTCCAGACACCATAATAGGAATCTCTATTTGTCGTTCTTCTTTAACTTCTTCTATAGCAAATAAAGCAGCTTTGGCATTGAGTGTATCAAAAATAGTTTCTACCAAAAGCACATCAACACCACCATCAATTAAAGCCTCTACTTGAAGTTTATAGGCTATTCGTAATTCATCAAAAGTAATGGCTCGATATTCTGGCTTATTGACATCTGGAGACATGCTAGCTGTTTTATTGGTTGGACCAATACTACCTGCAACAAATCGAGGTTTCTTTGGGTTAGCTTTGGAAAATTCATTGGCAACTTGCTTGGCTATTTTAGCAGATTCATAATTAAGTTCGTAAACCAAATCTTCCATATTATAATCTGCCATAGCGATTGTAGTTCCAGAAAAAGTATTGGTCTCTACAATATCTGCACCAGCTTCAAAATACAGTTTATGAATATCTGCAATGGCTTGAGGTTGCGTTAAGGATAATAAATCATTATTTCCTTTTAGTGATGTAGGATAGTCTTTAAAACGTTCTCCTCTAAAATCTTCTTCGGAAAAATTATAACGTTGCAACATGGTACCCATGGCACCATCTAGAACTAAAATCCGCTTCTGTATTGCTTTATAGATGTTAGCCATTTCTATTGTTTAGAGAAATATTCTACATTTTGCCAAGGACCTCCATTAATAACATCTATGTTGTTCTCTTTTAATAAATCTTTTGCTTTTTCACTTCTAGCTCCACTTCTGCAACACGTTATTATTGGCTTTTGAAGAGATTTTAACTGATTAATTTCTCCTTCTAATTCATCTAAAACAATATGCAAAGAATTCTCTAAATGACCTTCAACATACTCTTCCTTTGTTCTAACATCCACTACTACGGCCTTTCTATCAAGATACTTTTGCACATCTTTAAATTCAGTATTATTACTCATAATTTTGTGTTTTTATTTTTATACTTTTAAAGCTTGATTTAAATCATCAATTATATCTTGAACATGTTCTAATCCAACCGAAACTCTTACTAATCCACCTGTTATCCCAGTTTCTAATCTATCGTCTTCTGAAAGTTTAGCGTGTGTTGTTGATGCAGGATGTGTTACTATAGTTCTAGTATCTCCTAAATTAGCAGATAGAGAACAGGTCTTAATTTTATTTAAAAATTGACGACCTGCTCCTATACCTCCTTTAATCTCAAAGGCTACAACATTGCCACCTAATTTCATTTGTTTTTTTGCTATTGCATACTGAGGGTGTGATTTCAAAAATGGGTATTTTACTACATTGACTTTTGAATGGTTTTCTAAAAACTCAGCCACTTTTAACGCATTCTCACAATGTTTATCTACACGAACAGCCAGTGTTTCTAAACTTTTGGATAATACCCAAGCATTAAATGGTGATAAAGCTGGACCTGTATTTCTTGAAAACAAATATATCTCTCTAATCAAATCTGCCTTACCAACAGTAACACCTCCTAAAACACGACCTTGGCCATCTATTAATTTTGTAGCCGAATGTATGACCAAATCTGCACCAAACTGAATTGGATTCTGTAAATATGGTGTTGCAAAACAATTATCAATGACTAATAATAGTTTGTACTTTTTTGCAATGTGTCCTAGACGTTCTAAATCTAGAATATCGACTGCTGGATTTGTTGGACTTTCTGCATATAAAATCTTAGTGTTTGACTGAATTTTATATTCAACATCATCTAAATTATTAGTATCAAAATAGCTCGTTGTGATATTCCATTTTGGTAAAAATTTTGTAAACAAACCATGAGTTGAACCAAAAACACTACGAGCAGAAACAATATGATCTCCTGAGTTTAACAATGCAGCAAACGTTGAAAACACAGCAGACATACCAGTAGCAAAAGAATAACCAGCTTCTGCACCTTCCATTTTGCATATTTTTTCTACAAATTCTGAATTATTTGGATTAGAATAACGTCCATACACATTGCGTTGTTTTTCTTCTGCAAACGATGCTCTCATATCTTCGGCATCCTCAAAAACAAAACTAGATGTTAAGTATAAAGGTGTAGAATGCTCTAAAAATTGTGAACGTTCAGTTTGTGTTCTTATCGCGTCGGTTTCAAAATGACTCATATCTATGCTGTTATGCGTTTTTTATAGCAGTCCAACTCAAAATATTTGGCCTCTTTTCGAGCTTGAAAAATGGGTCCTAAAAATTTAGACAATTGCGCAAACTCCATCAAAAACGCATCGTGACCATGAATGGATTTAATTTCATTAATAGAAACATTCTCTTTGATTAGCTTAAGATCCACATAGGTTTCCCAGTTTTCTTCAGCTTTAAAAAAGAGATCACTATTAATGGTTACAATATGAATATTTGAATTAATTCTTGAGACAACGTCACTAAATGAATGTCTTCCTCTTGTAATATCAATAGTCCTTAATATTTGATTCATTAGTTTATATGCTAAAAGATTAAACCGTGTATTCAACGCTTCTCCATGATAATTTAGCCAACTCTCCACATTAAAAAGCGCATTTGATTTTTCACTTCTCCGGAATTTACTCGTCAATGATTCTGGAGTACGATATAAAGTCATCGCGTGCATTCTTGCATCTTTTAAAGGCTGACTAGAATTATTTAGCAATGCCTCTTGAATATGGCAATTAGCAATTAACCAATCTGTAGATTTCCAATCTGTAGCAATTGGAATAAGATTCTCAATCAAATCTGGATCTAGCGCAGCCAATTCCCATGCAATTCCACCACCAACAGATCCTCCAATAACAGCAAAAAGCGTTTCTATTTTTAATATCTTTAATCCTTTCAAAAACAGCTCTGCTATAGATTTTGCTGTAAAATCTTTATAATTTTCAATTAGATTCTCGCTTTTATTATCAAATCCATTTCCGGGAATATTAAAAGCTAAAACCGTATAAAAATTTGTATCAATACATTTGTTTTCACCTATAAGATCGTTCCACCATCCCGCTTTTCCGCAGACATTAGAATTACCTGTTAACGCATGATTTACCAATACTATTGGCGCACTGTGTAACGGTTGACCAAAAATTTGGTAAGACAGCTGTATTGTAACTGCCTTACCATTTTGGTTAACAAAATTTGAAATATTTATGTATTGTAAATCTTTCATTTTAAGGTAAATTGAATTCTTTTTCTACGGAAATTTTAATAGGTGTCTGGTTCGTTAAATTATCTTTTACTGGACATCTTGCTTCAACGATTTCTAACCATTTTACTAATGTTTCAATTGAAGCATCAGTATCAGGTAAAAGGTTTAATTGAATATTTTTAAAACCAGCGCGTTCTTTATTTGATGTTCCTAAAAAACGTTCTGGGTTGATACTACCTGAAACTTCAATACTTAGTTTTCTAATTGTAAAGCCTAATTCTTTAGCTACTAAATGCCCTACTACATTGACACAACCTGCAAAACCTGCTAAAATATATTCTACAGGATTAGCATCTTCATCTGTACCATTTAAAGCTTCAGGCTCATCAATAATTAATTCAAAATGTCTTGCTTTACCTATAAATTGAGTTGCAGATGTACTTTCACCTGTTACTGTAAATTTTAAATCACTCATGTTCTATTTTTTTTTAGAGATTAATTAAGTTTTACGATAAAACAGTTTGCTTAACCACAATGAAAGCTTCTTTCAAATCGGCTTTTAAATCTTCAATATTCTCTATCCCAACAGATAAACGAATTAAATCTTTAGTAACTCCTGTAGTTTCTTGCGCCTCATCACTTAATTGTTGATGTGTTGTACTTGCTGGATGAATGATTAATGATTTAGTATCACCAATATTTGCTAACAATGAAAATAATTTAGTTGTATCTGCTACTTTTTTAGCAGACTCATATCCACCATCAACACCAAAAGTCACAATACCGCTTTGACCATTTGGTAAGTATTTTTTTACTAGCTCTTTGTACTTACTAGTTTCTAATCCAGGATAGTTTACCCAATTCACTTCTGGCTGCTCTTGTAACCATTTTGCTAATTCTAGTGCGTTTTGACTGTGTTTTTTGATACGCAATTCTAAAGTTTCTAAACCTTGAATAATTTGAAACGCATTAAACGGACTCAAAGCTCCACCATAATCACGCAATCCTTCGATTCTAATTTTTGCTATAAATGCTGCTGGACCAATAGCTTCACTATAAACCAAACCATGATAACCTGCTGATGGCTCTGTAAATTCTGGGAATTTCCCGTTAGTCCAATCAAAAGTTCCTGCATCAACGATAATACCTCCTAAAGATGTACCGTTTCCGTTGATATACTTTGTCAATGAATGAATCACAATATTTGCACCATACTCAATTGGGTTCAACAAGTAAGGTGTTGCGACTGTGTTATCTACAATTAATGGCACTTTATGTGCTTTAGCTTCTTTAGAAATTTTTTCAAGATCCAATACATCTAGTTTTGGATTCCCTAAAGACTCTACAAAAAAGACTCTGGTGTTTCCTTGAGCTGCTTTTTCAAAGTTTTGCGGATTTGAAGGATCTACAAATGTTGTTGTGATACCATGTCTTGGTAAAGTTACGCTCAGTAGATTGTAGGTTCCTCCATACAAACTACTTGATGCTACAATATGATCTCCAGCTTTTAAAAGTGTTAATAATGTTGTAGAAATTGCTGCGGTTCCCGAGGCAGTTGCGACTGCTGCAATGCCACCTTCTAATGCAGCGATACGTTTCTCTAAAACATCATTGGTTGGATTATTTAAACGTGTGTAAATAAATCCAGGAACCGATAAATTAAATCGTCCAGCGGCATCATCTGAATCATCAAAGACATAAGCTGTAGATTGATAAATAGGAACAGCTCTTGTTCCTCCATTTTGACTGACGTCGTGTCCTGCGTGCAACGCTTTGGTTGCGAATTTTTGTGTACTCATTTTTCTAAGTTTTTGAGTTAATTATTGATTAAAACAAAAGCCAAATAAACTTCGTTAGAAGCATACTTAATAGAAAAATGTTATAAGAAAATAGGTAACTACTGATGAGTAATTACGCTTGGGTTATCTATCTAGCTTGTCGATAAATGAATCGAATAACTGAGTAGAATTTAGCACCTTCTTAATAAGTTTAAGGGTTGCTAAGGCTTCAATGGGTCTAATCCCTCCGCCTTTCTTGATAACATTTTAGTAAGTGTTTGAACTTTATTGAGTCCAAAGATTGCAAAAAATATTTTTACCATCCAAATTAAACAGAATATTTTTCTAAAAAATTAACAAATTGATATATAAACGGAAAATAAATCTATAATAATATATTTAAAATGAAATATATTCTTAATTGATCAAAATCAACACATCATAAACTCATAAAACTTTAGATAATGATTTACAGTATTCCTTTTTCTAGTTTCAATAATATCTGTACTTTTGTACCTAATTAAAAGGGAGGAAAAATTTGTTCTGATTGCAACCTCATAAAAAAATGCTAAAGCAGTTAGTTTACGACTTCTCTAGCGACCAAGCAATCTCAATATAATTTTTTTCAGTAATACTAAAATTAAAGAGATAATATGTCATATTTATTTACTTCGGAAAGTGTCTCTGAAGGCCATCCAGATAAAGTCGCAGATCAAATTAGTGATGCATTAATTGATCACTTTTTAGCATTTGATAGCGAATCAAAAGTTGCTTGTGAAACCTTAGTGACTACAGGTCAAGTTGTATTAGCAGGTGAAGTAAAATCAAAGACCTATTTAGATGTGCAAAAAATTGCACGTGATACCATTAATAAAATTGGGTACACAAAAAGCGAATACATGTTTGATGGAAATTCATGTGGTGTATTTTCTGCAATTCATGAACAATCTGAAGACATCAATCGTGGTGTTGACAGAGCTAGTAAAGAAGAGCAAGGTGCAGGTGACCAAGGGATGATGTTTGGTTATGCCACTCGTGAAACCGATAACTACATGCCTTTAGCATTAGATTTATCGCACAGAATTTTAAAAGAACTCGCTGCATTAAGACGTGAGAATAAAGACATCACTTATATACGTCCTGACTCAAAAAGTCAAGTTACTATTGAGTATAGTGATGATAATGTACCACAGCGCATTGATGCGATTGTAGTATCTACTCAGCATGATGATTTTGACGAAGATGAAATAATGCTAGCTAAGATTAGAAAAGATATTGTTGAGATATTAATTCCAAGAGTGGTTTCTAAATTACCAGAGCACATCCAAGTATTATTCAACGATCAAATCACCTATCATATTAATCCAACAGGGAAATTCGTGATTGGAGGACCTCATGGAGATACAGGATTAACAGGACGAAAAATTATTGTAGATACCTATGGTGGTAAAGGTGGCCATGGTGGTGGCGCTTTCTCTGGAAAAGATCCAAGTAAAGTAGATAGAAGTGCTGCTTACGCAACAAGACATATTGCAAAAAACATGGTTGCAGCTGGTGTTTGTGATGAACTATTAGTACAGGTAAGTTATGCGATTGGTGTTGTAGAACCTACATCTATTTATGTAGACACTTATGGTACGTGTCCTTTTAATATTACAGATGGCGAGATTGCTTCAAAAATCAAAGGCATTTTTGATATGCGTCCAGCTGCTATTGAAGAACGTTTAAAATTACGTCAGCCAATGTATAGCGAAACTGCAGCTTATGGTCACATGGGAAGACAACCAGAAACGGTTAGTAAAACATTTTCTCAACCTAATGGTGAAGATTTAACTATGGATGTTGAATTATTTACATGGGAGAAATTGGATTATGTGGATAAGGTAAAAGCTGCTTTTGATTTGTAAAGCACTTTTTTAATATAAAAACTCAAACCTCTGAATTAAAATTCAGAGGTTTTTTGTTTTGTAGATAGTCCTTATATTGTTTAAAATCTAAATCATGACATTCAAAACTCTAGAATCTTCAGAATACAAAAACTTATACTTCCATAGAACTGAAGAATGGGATTGGCACACTAGTGAGATGATTAGAGTCATAGATAGTAAAAACCCAAGAATCATAACCATGGACCCTTGGCCTCAAAAAATATATTTAGAAGCTCTAGGACAATTAACAGTAGAAGATTATGTGCATACTGTTGCCAAAGAATACCCCAAAGGCAATGCTCCAAAAGAACTAGATATTATCATATTAGAAATGTTAGAAGACTTAGTTTACGGTGAGAAAGTCGTAGCGTTCTCCAATATACCTGTGACATTAGAAGCATCCATTTTAAACCCTTCAACTGAAGAAGGAGAGATTAATCTTAAAGGCACATGGAATGGTACGTATCAATATTCCATACCAGATGAATATAAAGATGATAATATGATTGACGTCAACTTCACATTAATTATTGAGACCATAAATGGAAAAACATTTACTGGCACAGTAAAAGATGATTTAGCATCTGGAGGCACTCCAGGAACAGGAATCGTCAAAGGTAAGTTTGATAATAACAGCATCTATTTTACAAAAAAAATGCCAATATCGTCTACTGTAGATGAAAATGGGAAACGCGCTATTAACACTAATAAAAAACACCCTACATTGGTTTATGAAGGTGAGTTTTCTAGAAGCAAACACATCATAACTGGTACTTGGAAGTTCAAATCAAAAGCATTGTATTTTAAAGGACTAATACCTCGCCTATTTTCTAGAGGCACAGGAACTTTTGTAATGAGTAAAAACCAAAATTAACTCTTAAATCAAATTAGCACCTTTGCTACTTTTGCACTAAATTGTAGTCCTTTATCTATAATTGATGTCAAAACTAAAACCTAATTTCTTCTTAGATTCCATAGCTCATTTGAGAGCCCATGGTCATTTAATAATTAGTGATGACTTACTTAAAACCACTAAACAAGAGGATGAAGACATCGTCTTATATTTAGAACAAGACTTTGAAAAAGAGTGTTTGAGTTTTCCATTTGAGGCACCACGATTTAATGCAAATGCAGCACTATGGGCAAGTAAAATTGTCTACTACGCTTCGCTTTTACTATTACATCGTAAAGACACCAAAAAGGATTTAGAAACGATGTTTGCAGATTATACAGGTGTTGTAGACTTATCCACTATACTTTCGGTAGATTTAACCTTACGTTTTTTACCTCAAATATTTTTAGAATTAGAAGCTATTGATCCTCAAGATCCATTAGTTATAGTTTTAAAACAGATTTTAAATACCTGGCAGTTTTCAGCAATACATCAAACATTTAAGGCAGAAGATATTGATAAACATATCTATTTAAATACTATTGAAATTAAACAAGTCTTCTTAAATAGAATTGTAGATAAAAAAGCAATAAATTGGGCTCATGACGCACAAATAAATTCTATTTTAATAGACTATTTAGGCTATTATAAAAATGATATTTGGAAAGCCCTTCAACCTATAAAAACAACTAATGAACACTAAAAACATAGAACAACTCAAAGCGGTTTTAGATCACATCAAAGCGACTTTTGTTGGTAAGGATGATATTATTGATTTGCTTGGCATAAGTTTAATCGCTAGAGAAAACACCTTTTTATTAGGACCTCCAGGAACTGCAAAAAGTGCCATTGTAAAATCGTTATCTAAAGGCATTGAAAATGGAAAAAACTTTGAATATTTACTCACACGATTTACAGAGCCTAATGAATTATTTGGACCATTTGATATTAAAAAACTTCGTGAAGGTGAATTAGTGACCAATACAGATGGCATGATGCCAGAGGCTTCTATGGTGTTTTTAGATGAAATCTTTAATGCCAACAGTGCTATTTTAAATAGTTTACTCATGGCATTAAACGAAAAAGTACTTCGTAGAGGAAAACAAATATTAGAATTACCAGCTTTAATGTTTGTTGGAGCCAGTAATGTATTGCCAGAAGACGAAGCTTTAAATGCTCTTTTTGATCGTTTCCTAGTACGTGTAAAATGTGATTATGTAAATCCAGATTTATTAAATCAAGTCTTATTAGCAGGTTGGAAATTAGAAAAAAACGCAACAGGTGACATCCCAATGATACAACCAGAAAACATAAAAGAATTACAAGGAGAAACCAAAAAAGTAAATTTAACACCAATCATCGCAACCTATGTAGATGTGATTCACAACTTAAGAAATACAGGAATTAATGTATCGGATAGACGTGCTGTGAAATTGCAAAACCTCATCGCAGCAAGTGCTATTATCTGCGGAAGAAAAGACGCTATATTAAGTGATCTTTGGGTGTTGAAATATATTTGGGATACCGAAGAGCAAATTGAAATCCTAGAAGGCATCATCAATAATGTCATAGAAAAAGACATTACAGATGACTCACACCCTCAAGCCCTATACAACAAAGCACCAAATCCTGAAGAAGTCATCAAAGAAGTGAACTTACTAAAAGAGCGTTGGGAAAATGACACTTTATCGTTTGAAGAACAGAATGTGATTAAGGATAAATTAAGATTTATCCAAAGTCGAGCAGATTGGATCAACAACGATGAACAAAAGCAATTTATAAAAACTGAAATAGACGCATTATGGCAAAAAATTCTACAGACATTATAGAGTTTTTAGTCCGTATCGACAGATCAGACCTTGATACTTTGGCTCAAATTCGTCATTTTGAGAATTTAAAACTCGCTCAAAATGAAAACGATTTATGGGTTAAAGGATTTAGTATGGAACAAATTAATGGTGTTGCGGTTAAAACGCTTCCAAAGAAAAACATTTTCTATATCAAAGATTCCAAGCTTTTCCCAAAAGAGAGTTTATTACCAATTGGCAAATTACCAACGTCTTTATTGTGGACACCAATACAAATGGCATTGCTATTAGAAGAACCTCAACTCAATCACAATTTTTTTGGTATTCATGAGGCTGTTGATATTCAATTAGCACCATACAATGATGAGAAACAACTATTTGCAACTTTGATTAATTTAGATAGCATCTCTAAATCTACAATAGAATGCTCACCTAATTTTAGATTAGAACATTTAAAATATGTACTTATTAATAACTCAAAACTTTTAATTATTGGGCATCCTACTCTAGCAATAAAAGGGCAATCTTTTTGGCTTTATAACGACTTTTTATTACCAAACGGGTATCATTTTAAATTTCCAATACTAAGCAATAGTATCAAGCAATCCATAAATTCAACAGGAGTTCATTATGCTTTATGGCAAAAAAACAACAGCTATGCCTTAATTAAAAAGAGTGATTTTAAACCCATGTCAATAAGTTCTTTTAGACGAACTTTAAGTCTGCTTGATATTCATGCATAACTACTTTAACACATATAAGGGCTATTTTTGGCATTGGGATTGTGATGAGGAGCATGTGCATGACGAAACTCATTATTTAGCAACAATTACAGACGGTCAATCCATTGCTTATTACCCTAAGATTAAAGAACTTCTAGAAGATTTAAAACATCAAGGCTTACCTCCTTTTGGTTCAATTTTATTAGTTTTAATTGCTACAAATGAAAATATAGACGAAGTCACATCAAACCACCTAGAACGCTTATTATTAAATATTGATGATTCTAAAACGATGCTCAATGCGATAGAAGTTTTAGATCTTATAAAAAACTTACCATACAGACTAAAAACGGGCTCAAATCTTAGTTTACTATTACAAACACTTTTTAAAGAATGTCATAATAGAATGGCAATTCCAAGATCTAAGCAACTTCTCAATAATCTAGAAAACACGTACTACAATTATTATATAAACTTAGATACTCTTGAGTGTAAAAACAAAAAGATATTTCATAAAGACATTAGAGCCATTGCATTGCTCATAAGACGTTTTAAAAGCACTGAGGATATTAGTAATGCGATGCAAAACATTCCAAAAAATGACCTTCCAGAAACTTTAGAACTCGAAGAATTAATCTCTAACGAAGACGCTATAGATAAATCATTTATTGAGCAATTAACCGAAAACAAAAACACCTATCAAATTGGTAGTTTAATCAAACGTATTTGGTCTGGACTTAATATACCAATGCACAACAATTTACCTAGTTCTCAACCTTTGGGTGGTGTATCTGACATTACGAATAAAGGTGATTTTAATAGATTATTAATTTCGGAATTTGCTTATGACGATGACACCTTCATGTCAAGAGTCACCAATAATGAAGCGCTATATATTGAGAGAGAAACACCTCCAGAAACTAATGATAAGCATCGTGTATTTTTAATTGATGCATCCTTGAAAAATTGGGGAATCCCTAAAGTATTATCATTTGCTACCAGCTTAGCAATTGCTCAACATCCAAAATCCAATTATAAATACAGTGCTTTTATTGTTGGTCAACATTATGAACAAGCACCTATAGATACAGTAATTGATGTGATTGAGAGTCAACAAATGCTTTCAGGAGGTTTACATGCTTCACAAGGTTTAACAACTTTTTTTAAAGATTTTGAAGATAATTCTAATCGCGAACTTTTCTTTTTAACTGAAGCAAAGAACTTGGAACATCCAGATCTTCAGAATGTATTATATAAATTTCACGAGCAATTTAATTATATCATTACCACGCAAACAAGTGGTGACATTGATTTCTACAAACATCAAAATAGAAATCGCAAGCATTTTCAGCATATACTATTACCTTATGAAGACATTTGGGATAGTGAGCGACCAAAAAGTAAACATTCAAAGCCTATAACAAGTAGTGACATAGAGATTGATCACTTGTTACTAGAACCAATAGATATTGCATCTGTTAAAATCATCCCGTTTGAAGAGACGTATTATTTAATACAGAATTCTAATGTGTACACATTGACTTCTGCAGGTTTTGAAAAAGGTGCACAATTGGTTTATGAAGCTATTCCTTTTAGTCAAAACTATCAATATACGATGACTAGAAATCCATCTAAAGAACTCATACTAGTCATCTTTGATGGTAAAAAAAAGGAACTAACAAGAGTTAATTTCAAAACAAATGAGATTCACCCTAAGTCAATTTCTAGCTTAGCAATTTCTAATTACGAAACTGTTCTATTTTCCGAAGCAAACAATATTATTCTATCTAGTGACAGCTCTCTTTGGAATGTTACCGATGATTCTAAATTGTTTAAGCTCACCGGTAATTTGGCGTTTTCAGAATCTATGGATAGCTATTTTGATCGTATTCATGAGTTTAGGCATCAATTGAGAGTTCATAAAGTGAGATATGATATTCTTAAAAACCTCGATCAGATTGGAGTAAAACTTGGTAATTATGAAATACTTTATTTAATAGTTAATAGTTTTTTACTTGAAAACGACTATATAAAAAACACCAATCAAAGCAGATACAAATATGCTTTTAGATCTGGAGACGCTGTTTATTTTGACAAAAAACAAACGCTCGTTTTAAAAAAAAGAGGAAAGAATGCGCTACATGTTGTAAAATACCTCAAAGACAATTTAGATATTGGGCTTAAACGAGCTAAAGAAATCACAGATGACACACCTTGCGTCATAAAAAACGGATTACCTTTAGATAAAGCAGAACGCTATAAAAAAGAGATTGAAGAATTAGAAGCAACTTGCTTTCTAAAAACCGATTATTTTGAAAGTAAAGATGGAAGTACAATACACATTAAAAATGGGCAACTTATTTTTAATAGTAGTAAAGCATTTATCCCAACCTTTTACATTACTTCTGTCCTCAATCAAAAAGTAGGGATGGCAACTCAAGGTGAATTCTCAGGGAACACATACTACCTCCCAGTAAATCATCAGCTCACAGCTATTGAAACACAAGAGTTTTATAAAAAATATATTAATCCTTTTCTAACACAAATTTTAGAACATGAAGATTAATATTACACCAACAAAACGCAACGCCTATCCTAAAAAAGGGATTTTGATTAGAAGCGCCCATCCTTATGAATGGATCCAAGAACTGCAACAATTAAATATCGCGTTAGAAACTATAAATGCTTTTGCAATACCAAGTAAAACGGCCAATAAATTGTATGGATGCTTTGTGATTTTAGACAACTTAAAATCAAACACTCATATCGCAAACGTTACGATTTTTCAATCTGTTAATGATGTGATTTATATTCCTGAGTTTTCAAAAATAAACCCGAAATTATCATTAGAAGAGAGTAAAAAATTATTGAATTCGCCACATATATTTCATCCAGATTTTGGTTGGGTAGAATTAACTACTGCAATCAATTGGGCAAATCTCATTACATTAAAAACACCTCTACCATTACAAATTACAGTTCCTGAGGATTCGGTTTTTATACCTTCGGAAATTTTAAGTTTTCAATTAATATCAAAATCTGATGAAGCTATCACCAAAGATTTAGACCTAAAGCTAGAAACTTCAAAAAAGGAAAAATTAAATGCTTTAGATAAGATAAAACTCAATGTTTTAAAAACACTGTTTTCTGCTACCCGAGAAAAAAACGGAAACTTCAATGTAGAGCGTAATGGGCTTTTAAAATGGTTGGATAATTTAGGCGGTTCAAAAGGTAAATCTAAAAGCAAGCGAAGTTCGAAATGGGAAAAAAACTTAGAAAAGCTATTATACAAAAACCAAAAAGAAACAGATAAACTATTGCGATTACTTAGGCTCAATCCAGAGTCTGCATTAAAATTTGCGATACCTATAGATTTAGCAGGCACATCAAGAGATTCAGGAAATGGCAGGCTTGGTATTTTTTCAAAGAATAGTGAAGGAGATTCACAGTTCTCAAATTTCATTTTCAAAATCCTATCCTATTTTGCAATTTTTGCTATTCTATATTTAATCATTAAACTCTTTTCTGGAATTGCTAATGCTAATTTGTATCCTTTTTTATGGACATTATTAAAAGCTACTGGATTTATAATAGCAGTTGTTGTTATTGTTGTTATCATAGAGCGTTTATTTGGAAACAGTGGTGGTGGCTCTGGAACTGTTGATGATGAACGTTTAAACAAACTAAGAGAACAATATGAAAAACTAGCAAAAGACGCTATTGCAGAAAAAGATTATAAAAAAGCAGCGTCCATTTACATCAAACTTTTAAAAGATTATTATGCTGCAGCAGATGCACTAGAAGACGGAAAACTCTATCAAGAAGCTGCTCTCATTCATTTAAAATATAACAAAGACAAGCATAAAGCTGCAGCCACCTACGAGAA
Source organism: uncultured Psychroserpens sp. (assembly GCA_905479815.1). Lineage (GTDB taxonomy): Bacteria > Bacteroidota > Bacteroidia > Flavobacteriales > Flavobacteriaceae > Psychroserpens. The sequence goes on along the minus strand of CAJQOA010000133.1, from coordinate 12,190 downwards.
AGGAAAAATTTATGATAAAGCTATTACACTTTACAAAGAATTAGAAGATCATGAAAAAGTAGGTGACATCTATAAAACGATGCGCAAAAAAGAAGATGCATTTACGTATTACAAAATGGTGATTGATAACTATGTTAAAAACAATCAATTTGTCAAAGCCTCTTTAATTTATAAATACAAAATAGAGGATGCTCCAAAAGCACAGACCATTTTATTACAAGGGTGGCGAGAACATAAAGATGCATATAACTGTCTAACCAATTACTTTAGTAATTTCCCAAATACAGATATTCTAAAAAAGGGAATAGAATTTATTTATAAAAAGGAAACGACTCCAGAGAATCTCACCTTGTTTTTAAAAGCTTTAAAAGTAGAGCATCAAAAACATGGAAACATTCAAGATTTCACTCAAAACATTGCCTATGAGATTGTTGCTAACAACCTAAGTGACAATCCTGGTATTACTTACGAACTTAAAGCGTTTAACACAGATAATCATCTCATACAAAATGATGCGACGCGTTTTGTAAAACGCACGAAGTATAAAAAGTAACTCAGAATCAATATTTTATGAGATTTTGACGCAACCTTTTTATCTATCTTGTATCTACCCTGTAGAACTCTATTATTAAATCAATCATCTATGAAAACATTCAAATTATGTCTTACGTTAACACTTGCATTAATTTTAACATCGTGTAACAATGATGATAGTCCAAGTAATCCTCAAAATCAAGATCCTGATCCAGACCCAACAGCATTTGCTCAAAATTTTGGAAACGAGATCTCTAGAACATTTTTAGGTACTGTTGTGGACATCAATAATAATCCTATTGAGAATGCAACAATTAGCATTGGAAGCTCTGTTGCAATGACAGATGCCAATGGTGTATTTATTATTAATAATGCAACCGTCAATACACGATTTGGATATGTAAAAGCTGTAAAAACAGGTTTCATTCATGCCTCTAGAGCTATTGTACCAAGCGAAGGCACTAATAAAGTTCGCATTACCATGTTAGCAGAAACTATTACTGGTACAACCTCAAGCGGCACTCAAGAAACCATTAGTTTACAAAATGGAGCGTCTGTAGCGCTTGAAGGTGATTATATAAAACCTGATGGCTCTTCTTATACTGGAAGTGTGAATGTGATTTTACATCATTTAGATCCAGCAGATGACAACATGCTAGACCAAATGCCTGGTATGCTATATGCTGCCAATGCACAAAACGAAGAACGTATGCTCCAAACTTTTGGTATGCTAGCCGTTGAATTAAGAGGTGATAATGGAGAAGATTTAAATTTGGCCGAAGGTTCTACAGCAGAAATTAAAGTGCCTTTAGACCCAAGTTTAATGGCTAATGCTCCAAGCTCCATACCGCTTTGGTATTTTGATGAAGCCAATGGCTATTGGATTGAAGATGGACAAGCTATTTTAGTTGGTAATACTTACGTAGGGACTGTGTCACACTTTTCGTTTTGGAATTGCGATATACCTGCTGAGTATGTAGACTTCTGTGTTACTGTAAATGACAGTTCAGGAAACCCACTAGCAAATACCAATGTAGCTTTAACAAGTACCAATTATGGTACAGGATATGGATATACCAATGAAAATGGAGAAACGTGTGGTTTAGTACCAAGTAACGAAACTTTAGAAATTAAAGTCTATTCTTATGATGTATGTGGTAATAGTCCAATTTACTCAGATACTGTTGGTCCTTTTACTGTAGATTCCAGTATTAGTATTACTGTAGCAGATAACCCTGATCTTATTTCTGAAACTGTGACAGGAACCTTTAATGATTGTGATGGCAATCCTGTGACAGATGGCTATGTTAATTTAATATATGAATATCAATACTTCACAGAGATCGTCACTAATGGCGATTTTGAAATTAATTTAGTTCGCTGTGATGCCTCTGACACATTTGGAATTAAAGCCTATGATTATGTCAATATTCAAGAAACAGATTCTTTAAATTACACCTTCACTACTCCCATAACTAATTTAGGATCTATTCAATCTTGTAACACAATTGAAGAATTTATCACGTATCAAGTAGATGACCATCCTGCAATTACATATAACTTTAATGCTCAAGGTGGTCTTGATGGGAATGACCTATATATCTCATATTCTACTCCTGAACAACAAAACTATTTTTATATTAATGTTAATAATTTTAATGGAGTTAACACTTATATTAATACGTATTTAAATTTCTTTGATGAGAATAACGATGGTACAACTTTAGAATCTCAATTTACAGGCACCTCAAACGTCACTTATTTTGGAGACGTTGGTGATTATATAGACATCAACTTCTCTGGCGTCATTACAGACTGGAACAGTACAGATGAGATTCCAATTTCTGGAACAATTCATGTATTAAGAGATAATTAAAACACAAAAAGCCTTCTCAATTGAGAAGGCTTTTTGTGTTTCTTAACCAGACAACTATTTATCCTCGTCGTCCACCCATACGTTGCGATCTAAACTCTTTCATTTTATCAACAATGGTTTCTTGGTATGTTTTCTTTGTGACTTCTTTGCCTTTGTTAGGGGCTTTGATTTCAATAGTTTCTTCTGGATTAAGAACCAATTTAGAACACAACATAGTCGTATCTCCTGCGCTTACTTCTAAGATTAAGCCTGGAAGCCCCCAATATTCTGATGGTCCATGACTCACAGGGATTTGCGGTGAGTACCATGCTTCTACTTCGGTCATTGCTATTTCTGGCTCTGCTGTGTCGACACCTTCAGTAGCTGGAGCACTAGGTCTTAATTTTCCCCAAGAAAACGAATACCATGTCAACTCATCTGTTGGTATAGAAGCTGTGGCTTTAAAACACATGTAGTTTCCTATTTGCTTGCTTTCGCTTCCTAATATCCATGCTATAGCTTGTAAACTGTCTTTTACTAGAAAACGTTTTCCGTAGAATTCTTGATCTTGAATTTGTGTGTTGGTCTTTACATTTTTATACTGATCGCCAGCTGCAAAGTTTTTTCCCCAAGAATCTGTTGCACCAGACATAGCGTCTAACATATCATTTTCTGTGAAGTAAGATTCGGTTTTATTAAATGTAAGCGTATATGTTTTTTCTAATCTATTTTTTAATCGTGCTTTGACATCCTTTTTTTGCTCTTCACTCATTCTTGCTCCCCAACTCCCCAAATCTAATGACGATTTTGCCATGTATGTAGCTTGACCTTGAAATGCTTTAGTCTCCTGAACGTTATCTATGACAGGATTAAGTACCATTAAACCGCTAAATAATAGCATAGTAACTGATGTGATGAGAGTTTTCATAATGTTAATAGTTGATGATTTGTTTAACAAATTTATATAAATATTAAACAATTTAGTGTTTTTTGTCAAAAAATTAACAGCTTGTAAGATGAGTACGCCTCTAATAAACAAAAAGGTCCTCTTGAAATTCAAGAAGACCTTTTTGTCTTTGCGTTAAGGATGGAGGCTTTGTTGAAGCTCCTCGAAGAGAGCGACTGCCAAAATATTTATATTCACGAATTCAAAAAAAACAATATAATCTATGAGTAAAGCCTGACCCTTTGTAGTTTTTCTACGAAAAAGGGTAACGTGCCAATTATTACAACGAATAAATAACTCTAAACGTCACAAAACGTGGCTGTATAAATGTTTCTGAGCTAAATACCGAAATATTACTAGCGCCATTACTAACTCTAGAATCTATATCTAATAGGTTAGATGCTTTGACCTCAAATTCCCAGTTAGCATCTTTATCTTTTCTATAAGCCAAACTTGCATCCCATGTTTGGAATGATTGCGACGGTCTCACTCCATCATCTTGATTTGAATATGTAAAATCTGTTCTAAACGTTAAGGTTTTAAATAGATAGGCGTCAAACTCAACCGATGGCGCATTGGTTATAAATTTGGTAGAACTTGCACCTTGATCGTTCTCTGTAACCGTATAACGATACTTCAAACTTACATTTGGTGCTTCTCTAAAATTAGTACGAAGCTCTGGCGTATAACTTTGAGTAAAACTTTCATTTACAGAACGAACACCTTGAACAAATTGGTTGTTTTTACTGTAATTAAAATTAGCTCTTAAACTGGCACGAATCTTTTTAAATGTACGTTGCACACGACCAAAGGCTGTAAAACTCTCATCTGCGAAATTAGAATTGAAAAACGTACTGGTTCTAATGACATTATCAAATTCTGTTTGACTTCTAATTTGATCAATATTCTTACTATAATTAAGCACTGCAAACACATTGGTATAATTAAATAAGTTGAAACTAAAATAACTTAGATTCACGTTATGTGACAAAGCATTTTGAAGTTGTGAATTACCATAACCAATATTATTAAAGTTATTTAAAACCAAACCTTCTGCCAAACTCGTTACGTCTGTAAAGGAGTTAGTCATGCTATATCTAAACGTCAAGTTTTCACTCTTTTTAAATTGAATACGTGTTTCGAAATCTGGCAATACTCTAAAGAAATTATCCTTATACGTGTTACCAAACTGGGTATTCTTGTTTCCGTAAGAATGCACTGAAAATCCAGGTGTAATAGTAAATTTACCGGTTTTTAATCTATAGTGAAGACCTAAATACACATCACTAAAATTATAATCTGTATCATTTTGATTTACCAATACATTGCCTGCACTATCTGTTAAGGCATTACCTTCATTATCTGTTATATTAGCTACTGGATCAAATAACGTCCCATCGTCTAAAAACTGAAATATATTAGAGTTAAACTGTTGATTACTTAATATCGTACCAAATGTTAGATTAATATTACTCTTATTATTTAAAATGTGATAGTAATCTACTTTCGCATCTAATTGATTAGACTTAATACGTCTGTTTTGATTAAGATTATATCCAAATTGATCACGATTTAAGCCTAAACCTTCAGCTGTTCCATCAAAAGCATCTTGATCCATTGGGTTATCTTCTTCATTATTGGTAGGATCATTGGTTAACAACGCATTATAAAACGGGTCTTCATCTTTTATAAGGTGTTGCGCTTCTAGAGCAAAAATATTTTTCTCGTCTAACGTATAATAATAGCTAAGGTTTTGATTGATACTAAATGGTTTTACTTTATCTATTTGATCTGTACTCCCAACTACAGAAGAAAACAAGTCTTGAGTTTCAGTATCGTTAGAAATACGTCCCAACACATCATAATCTAATTGATTATTGACATTTGGTTTGTATGACGCACTTAATTTAGCTAATCCTTGATTTGAAGCCTCTCTTCCTATTTGTGTTGTTTGCTCATCTGATGCGCCAGAATTTGAATCTATATAATCTACAAAGCGTTCTTCACGAGTACTTAGTCGCGTACTATTGTAAATTAAAAACCCACTAAGATCTAGATTTTTTTGTGGTGCATAACTAAAGTTTGCTGCTCCTAATTTAGTTTCAATTTTTTGAGCATTACCAATATTAGTCAATCCACTTAAACTGTTATTTCCTAAATTAATATTTGTACCACTACTCCTAGAAGGTGCTCTAAAGCCTCCTCCAAAATTTCTAATATCACGATTAGACAATGCGACTTCACCAATATTATTCATATCTCCAATAAGGTTGATGCTGTATTTCGGACTGTAATAAAATAATTTTGGTTGTACTAAATATAGCGCGTCATCGTCTGCAACTCCAGTTCCTGCAGTAACATCTCCAAACCAAAAATTCTCTTTCCCTTCTTTTAGTTTGATATTAATAGCGACGTTGTCTTGATTATTAGTCACACCTCTTAGTTGTCCAACTTCAGAATAATTTCGTAACACCTGAATTTTGTCAACTGCATTTGAAGGGATATTTTTAGTCGCTAATTTTGAATCACCATCAAAAAAATCTTTTCCATTGACCATGAGTTTATTGACTACTTTACCTTCAACTTCTATTTGTCCGTCATCATTAATTTCAACACCTGGTAACTTTTTGAGAACATCTTCTAGTTTTCTTTCGCTACCATCTTTAAATGAATCTGCATTATAAACTAAGGTATCACCTTTAATGGTCACTGGCATTTCATAGGTAAGCTCAACAGCAGCAAGCGCATTATCTGTTTGAAGTGTATAATCTTTAGTCATATCTACCTCTTTAGTAGATATCGTTTGTGAAACGGTTTTCATGCCAATATAACTTACCTGTACTGTGTAAGTCGTATTTTTATCTAAATCGAGTTTATAAAGTCCTTTATTATTAGTTATAGCATATGACGCCATCGCTTTGGTTTCTTTATTAATAGCAATCACGTTTGCTAATTCTAAGGGTGCTCCAATACTATCTTTCACAACACCTCTTACGGTAACTTGAGCACTAGAAATTCCTGCTATTAAAAGCATTAAAACAATAAAAATATTTCTCATTTGATTGGTTTTTGTTTCTATTTTCTCTTCGGAAGAATAGATACGTTTTTTGATTAATGATTAATTTCTTCGACCGCCTCGTCCGCCTCGACCACCATACATCTCTCTCATCTCTGCGATCTTGTCTTTCATTATTTGATTGTACTCTTTACGAGTTACCATCTCTCCTTTTTCTGGTCTATCTATAGCGTCTTTTTCTTTAGGATTCATGACAATTTTAGTACATAACATCACCGTTTTATCTGCTGTTACTTCTAAAATTAACCCAGGAAGCCCTTGATATTCTCCAGGACCAGTACTCACTGGTATTTGTGGTGTGTACCATGCTGTAACAATTACAAATTTTGGCACTTCAACTGCATCAAAAATATCGTCAGATTTTGTGGTATCTGCCACTTCCTCTCCTTCTTTCTTTTCATCCTTTTTATCATCACCTCCTCTACCTCTTCGGCGCATACTCATAAAGTCCATTTCATCAACTGGTTTAGTTGTTGTTGCTTTAAAACAAGTATACTGTCCAATTTGTTTGGTTTCACTTCCAAGTTTCCATTCTAATGCTGGCAAAGAATCTTTCACTAGAAACTGTTTACCAAAAAACTCTTGTTCTTGTATAATCAATGACTCCTTCACATTTTTATATTGTGAACCACCTGTAAAGCTACTCATAATACCTCCAAAACGTCCTCCTCCACCAGTTCCTGGAGCTTCTAATTTTTCTTCTTCTTTATAAGTAGATTCGCTTCTATTGAAATTGAGTACATATGTTTTTTCCAACATACTTTTCATGCGATCAGCAATTTGTTTTTTTCTTTCGGCACTCATTTGATCGCCTCCAAAACTACCCATATCGAGCGTTGTTTTGGTTTGATAAATGGCTTGTCCTTGAAATTCCTGAGCCGAAACCGAAGCACTTACTAATAGTAAAAGGGCTGTGCTAAATGTGATAAATAATCGTTTCATAATATTGAAGTCGTTTTAATAAAAAAGTAAAGTTATAACCTTACATCTATATTAGACTCCAAAAATCTAGATAAGTAAAACCTTAAAAAGTTAAACTTTTCTTAACAAATTAAACTAGCCTCCTATTCGTATCTCAATACTTTCACCATCACCTCTACCATGAGGTCTGAAGCGTTCTTCCATTTCTTTCATTTTCTTCTCTAAAATAGCATCAAATTCTTTTTGAGTCACTTTTTTCCCCTTTGTAGGTTCTATAATTTCATTAGACTTTTTTGGATTTATAACAATCTTACTGCAAATAATAGTTTGGCTGCCATCATTAGCTTCAAGGATCAAACCTGGGAGCCCATGATATCCTGCTGGACCAACACTCACTGGAATTTGCGGAGTATACCAAGCCGTAATTGTAATGGTTTTCATTTTCTTTTCTTTGGCTTCTTTTTCATCTGAGTGCTTTTCTGTTTTAATAGTAAAACCACTTTCAATATCTTCAACCTCTCTTGTCATAGTTGCTTTAAAGCAAGTATATTCTCCAATGTTTTTTGTATCAGATTCTAATGTCCATTCATGAGCTTTTAAATCATCCTTCACTAAAAAAAGCTTACTAAACGTCTCTGTTTGATTTGTTTTGCGTTTCTCTTTGATGTTTTTATACAAAACATCAGAACCGCTTCCACCAATCATTACCATTTCCATTCCTTGAGGATTTGGAGCACCAAGTGACTCTTCTTCCTTATATAAAGACTCTTCTTTATTAAATGTAAGGATGTGTGTTTTTTCAAATTGCTTTTTTAGCATTTCCATGACCTGTTTTTGCATTCCTGTGTCCATCTGAGTGCTATCTAACTTCACGTCTATTTGTCGTTTAGACTTATATGTTGCTTCGCCTTTAAACTCTTGGGCGCTGATTTTCCCGCAGAAAAAAAGCGCGGCTATAATAATTAATTTTACTAGTAATTTCATCTGTTTGAATTTGTTTTTTTGTTATCAAATAGAATGAGCTTTAGATATCCCTAAGTAAGGATTTCTCAAAGCTCATATCATAATTATTCTTTATTGTCGTAGTATTTAATAGCTGCTTTTCTAATTTTCTTTATACTTTTTAGAAAGCCTTTCATATCATTTGCGTTTCCATTTACTCTATATGATAATGTGCTTTTAGTACCGTTAGACATTTCATCTCCATTACAAATAATTTCAAATGAGATCTCTCCATTATCTTCCATTTCACTTAATATTTTTTTGATGTCTTTCATCTTAAATGTCGATTCTACTTCTTCTGCAGAATCTACTGTTACAGAAACACTCAAATCTGTTATCTTAGTGTCTTGAGTTATAACTTGTGCTTCTAAATTTTTAGTTTGACTAAAACTAACTGTTGCAATTAAAAGTCCTAAAATTGTAAATACTGTTTTCATGATGTTTGATTTTATGATTAATACACTACAAATGTAATTACGAGTTGAGTAGATTATAGTTAACCAGTGTTAACGTGTGTTAACCGATTAGTTTTTAATGCTTTTAACATTTACTTTTGAACTATGAATGATTCTAAATACAGATACATACTATATGTTATTGTCATTGTAATTCTATCAACAATTGGGATTCAAGCCTATTGGAACTACAAAAACTACTTATCTAGCAAACAGCAACTTATTAATGATGTCCAGACAAGTTTAGACAAAGCTGTTGATGCTTATTATGCTAATTTGGCCGAAAACAGCACTATTGGTTTTAGTCTTAAAGGGATGAGTCAAACAGACTTCATTAAAGATGGTCGATTTGACAGTATAATGAGTACCATTACCGAATCTGACATCAATGGCTTTAGTGGCGTAGATTCTATTAATCAAAATTTATTAGATGGTGTTACTATAGTTAAAGGCCCTAAAGCAGATTCTATTATCAATCAAATACATCTCAATGGAACAGTTGAATTTAAGGATTCTCCTTCAAATTTGACTAATCATATTCATATAGACTCCTTATCTAAATATTCAAAGACTGATAAGGTAGACTTTTTTGAAGAGGATCTTAAAAACTTTACTTCAAAGATAATTATCTCTATGACTACAGATTCATTGTCACTAAGAGGTATTGATACGTTACTACATTCTGAACTTCAAAGAAAAGACATTGGTGTCAATTACACGATTAAATATAAAGACCCTTCAACTAATATTGACTATTATAACTCCGTTGAAAAAGACATAGAGTTTATAGATTCGGTACAATTAAAATCATATTTGTGTACATCTTCTAAATCATCATTATTACCAAAAAAGAGTGAATTAAGTATTTTATTTAATAATATCTCAAACGATGTTTTTAAACGTATCATTTGGGGAATTGTCATTTCAACACTTTTAGTGCTAGCAGTAATTAGTTGCCTATTCTATCTTTTACAAATTATAAAGCGTCAAAAACAATTAGCAGAAGTTAAAAATGACCTCATCAGTAATATTACGCATGAATTCAAAACACCGATTGCCACTATTGGTGTTGCCCTAGAGAGTATTCAAAATTTTAATATGATAGATGATAAAGAGAAGACTAAAACCTATTTGGATATGTCGAAGTCTCAATTGTCAAAATTGAATACTATGGTTGAAAAACTGTTAGAAACGGCAACCTTAAATAGTGATAATTTAGAACTCAATTTTGATAATTATAATATTTCAGAAGTCATCACCTCAATTGTAGAAAAACATAAATTTCAAAACCAAACTAAATCCATATCTTATACAATAGAAGACACTGTTTTTGCGCATGTAGATGTTTTTCATTTTGAAAACGCCATTAATAATATTATTGATAATGCTTGCAAGTATGGAGGTGACACCATACATATTGATGTCAAACAAAACACAAACCACATAGATATTTCAATTTCTGACAACGGGTCATCATTAACAAAAGCGGATAAAGATCGTGTTTTTGAAAAATTTTATCGGGTCCCAAAAGGAAATACTCACGACGTCAAAGGTTTTGGAATTGGCTTGTATTATGCTAAAGAAATTATTGAAAAGCACAATGGTGCAATCCAACTAGATCTCAAAAAACAGCTAACCACTTTTAAAATTCAATTGCCAAATGTCTAAAACAACTATTTTACTTGCTGAGGACGAATCAGCATTAGGTTTAATTATAAAAGAAAGTTTAGAGACCAGAGATTTTAATGTATTGCTTTGTGAAAATGGAGAGATTGCATTTGATGTTTATAAAAAGCAGGCTCCAAAAATTCTAGTTTTAGATGTTATGATGCCTAAAAAAGATGGTTTTACTCTTGCTAAAGAGATACGAGCAATTGATAACAGTATCCCAATAATCTTTCTAACAGCAAAGTCGCAAACCAAAGATGTGGTTGAAGGTTTTAACATTGGTGGTAATGACTACCTCAAAAAACCATTTAGCATGGAAGAACTCATCGTTAGAATTAATAATTTACTTAATCGTACACAAGTTCAAAAAAAAGCAGAAGTTATAGACATTGGACGTTACACATTTGATTTTCCTAAGCAAATATTACATTTTGAATCTAGTGAACAGCCATTAACTCATAGAGAAGCGCATTTGCTATTTCACTTGGTCCAGAATAAAAACAAAGTATTAGATCGTTCGCTTATACTCAATAAACTTTGGGGGACAGATGATTTTTTCACAGCCCGAAGTATGGATGTCTTTATCACTAAATTGAGGAAAAAACTTAAAAAAGATGATAGTATTCAAATTATCAATGTTCGTGGATTTGGGTACAAACTCGTTTTCTAATTTTCAAAAACGCACAATCTATCATCATAATTATAGTTATCTAAATACTGGTGCAATTTTTGTACTTTTCAGTTCTGTAAAACACCTATGACTTTAATTAGATATATATTTTTGATGTTCACTTCTGTGATTGCTGCTCAATCTCAAATTGAGTTAATTGCTGTAAATTCTACCGCGTTAAAAGCAGATCAAATCATAGCCGTAGATAATTTTGAAACAACGTATTACACTATTGGCAATATTCTTTATAAGAAACCCGCAGATAAACCTGCCATTAATTACAGCAATGTTCAGTTAGGATTCCCGACAACGGTTAATACTTTTAACCCTCTAAAAATCAATGTATTCTATCAAGATTTCAATACGGTCCTCATTCTCGACAATCGTTTAGCAGAAATATTTAAAGTAGACTTCAACATCAAACAGCCCTACAAAAATGTATCTCACGTCTCTACAGGTTATGATAATACACTGTGGATTTTTAACCAAGACCTTCAACGATTAGAACTTTATGATTATAAAAACGATAAATTAAGAGCAACGACGGTTCCTGTGCAATCCAATGTTTTAGGTTTATTGAGTGACTACAACTATTGTTGGATGCTTACTGAAAAGTACCTATATCAATATACATACTTCGGAAGCTTAATCTCCAAACTAGACAACAAAGGCTACACCTCATTTGCTATAGATAATGAGAACATGATTCTAAAAACGGAAACTGGCCTCTTTTACAAATCGAAAAAAGCAGAAACTATTACCACAATACAAATGCCAAAATTGTTAATAAATCAGTTTTCACTAACCAATGAAACGGTGTATATTTACGATTCTGAAAAACTTCATACATACCAACTAAAAATCAATTAAATATGCACGTTGCTGTCGCAGGAAATATTGGTGCAGGTAAAACTACACTTACCAAGTTACTAGCTAAACACTATAGATGGGAACCACAATTAGAAGATGTGGTTGATAATCCATATTTAGATGATTTTTATAATCAGATGGAACGTTGGAGTTTTAACTTACAAGTCTATTTTTTGAATAGTAGATTTCGTCA